>JAZSBJ010000058.1:0-3043 GCA_045602305.1 Eubacteriales bacterium
GGTCGTTCTGGCTGCTCTCATAGATATCGGGGCAAGCAAGCATCGCCTTCGCGCGAATGGTAGAGTTTTCGCCAAACAGCTCTCTGAGGCGCTTCTTCACGTAGAAGGTCAACGGGATAAAGGAACCCGAACCGGTACCGCCTGCCAAAGAGGCAACGGTGAACACGTGGAACTCGGTAGAAGCGCTGGTCTTGTCCGCCAGCTTTTCGAGGGCGTGGGTGAGCTTGTACTGCTGGTCGCCGTTCATAGCGTTCAAGAAAGCAAGATAAGACTGCTTTCTCCACTGACCTGCGCCAATGGCGATATTGTTGTTGTCAAACTTCGAATCCGTGGGAAAGAAATCCTCACAAGCAGCACCAAGGCGCTCGCGAATCGTCTTCACGTTGGCGTTGTCAGAGAGAGAAACAATGGTCGCGGTGTCAATGTTTTTCTCGTCTGCGGCATTGGTATCAAGCACAACGGAAACAATGTTTACGTCCTCTTGCATACCCATTCTGTTGATCTTTTTCTGCAGCATATTAACTGCACGGCTGCCGGTTCCGCCGACACCCAAGATAAGAACACTTTTCATTTTTTTCTCCTTCTATTATTTTCATTTTTTATAATAAAAATCTTGTTTGGAATACGGTGGCTTGGCGACAGCCTTTCGCTCTCCTTCAAGCGACACCGCTTTCTGCCTGTTTGTTTGCCACCCTCTCTTCCTTTATTATATTAGGGTGCGCCACAAAACAGACTCCTTTTGGGGAAACCGCGCGCGTTTTTACGGCGCGGCTTCCGTCTTCGACGAAATGCGTTTAGTCCTCGGTCCCTTCGCTGTCAAAGCCTTTGCCCTCGACAGACGCTTCGTCGAGCGTGTCCTTCTTGTTTGTCTTTTTACCGACCTTTTTCTCGTCATCCTCGTCCTCGGCGCGAGCGGGCTTTTCCTCAGGTCCTCTGCTTTCTTTCACCTTGCGGATCTTATCCGAGCGCTCTTCGAGGAAGGCGTTCAAGTCGAAGTCTCTCTTCTCCCATTTCTTGCTGGGATCCTTGCTGGGAACGATCTCCATAAAGCTGCCCGCACGGTTGGCGAAATGCAAGAGCGTTTTCACCACGGCGATCTTGTCGCTTTCTCTTTCGGGCATGCCGTCGGCGCAGAACATCTCGGCGACAAAGTAATCCAGCTCGTGCTCGTAAATTTCCTTGAACTGATCCTTGTCGCTGCTGACCACGCGCTCGCACAGCTCCCAAAGCAGGTCGCTGACCACGCGGAGAAGCTTTTCGGCATCGTTACAGTCGTAGCCGTAATGTCCCTCTTCCTCGATCTTGATGCGGTAAGCGAATTGGAAGATGTTCATATCAAGCAGCTTCTTCAAGCTATTTTGCTCGTCAGCCTTAGCGCTTCCCTCTTCCTCGCGCTTGCCACGTCCTGTGGTCTCAAACATCTTGGAGAAAAGATTGCGTCGCAGCATTCGAAGATATTTTCTTTGCGTCAAGGCAACCTTTGCCGTTCCGACCTCGTGCACAAATCCGGCGGAAGGTAAGCCGGAGAGCTGATCTTCCACCTCGCGGTCGAACGCCACGCACCACTGCTCGATCTTGTCGTCGTGCGGACGAAGCCAAGAAATGAGTCCTACCAAATTCTTGTGGTCAACAAACTTTCCATCGCCCACGATCTTCTCGCCGTCGTAGCGGAAGGCAAGATCGCCATATTCCTTGCGGAAGGTGAGCTGACCGCTCATGATGGCGTAGAGCAGCGCCTTGACCATCTTGGTATCGGCAACATACTCCAGCTCGTGGTTGATGAAGGGCAGGTAGCCGCGCTTATGCCAGTTGAAGCCAAGGTGCGGCAGCTTGCTGTCATCCGAATAGCCCGAGCCGTCTCCGCACTTGGAATAGTCGTGACCTGCCATCTTCACAGTCTCAAGGTAATATCTGTAATATCCGTCCTCAAGATTGTTCTCGTTGACCTTGATAATATCAATCGAGTCAACGCTCATCAAAGCGCGGCAGATATAAACGGTGTTGGTAGGCACCGTTTCCTCACGGCGCACCAAGGCGTTCCTGCACCATTTGCCGAGCAGGTCATCCGTGCAGGCGCGGGCGTCGCCGCCGCCGATGGAAAGACCGAAGAGATGGGTATTCGACTCGAGTTACTCCTCCATTTCCTCGGGAACGAGGACGACCGCTTGCTCCTTCTGCATGCCGTTTTCAAACACGCGGAGCGCAGGCTTCGCCATTTCGTAGGCGATGGTCATGATGTTCTCGCCCACTCTCGACACGTCGTCCGCGTTCTCGTCGGCGATGACCTCAAGCACCGTCTTTTTGGCAATCTCCTGATAATAGTCAGAGCGCCTGATGCTCTTTTTGTTTTCCTCGTACATAGCGGTAAAGACACTCGTAGTATCCACACGAATATCCTCTTCCGCTTTATACCGTTTGGCGCACGCCATACCGTACGCCATAGAGAAGACACCCTTGCCCGCCACGTTGTTGCTGGCCTCGGTGCCGCCCATGCCCTCTGCGGCAATGTACTCATAATGTCTTCTGCGGCTCGCCACGGAAGCACCGACGTAAATGCAAGAGGTCTCGGTAGACGCCGAATGATCCAGCTCCGCTCTCTTTACGCGGTCAGCAAGACGGCTCTTCTGCTCGGTAAAACGGCAGAAGAAGGAGCGATACGCCTCAATAAGCGCATTGGCGCGCTCGGCAACCACGAGCAGCACGCGCTTAAAGAGCATACGCTGGGCTTCCAGCGCCAAACGCGTGACGATCATATCGCCATCCTTCAAAAGGGCAAGGCTGTCTGCCGCGTAATCCGTTCTCTTCTTCGCGTATTCCTTGCGTCCGGCATCGGTAGTCAGCTCGTACAAACGGTTTTCACCGCTCTGCGCATAAAGACTCTTGTTGATCTTACCGCCCAGCTCAAGGGCATCAAGATCCTCGGTACAACGCATAAACTCCTTGGGCAAGTCACCAATCTCAAACGCCGCAAGGTCTGGCCACTCGGCAGCCTCCATACCGTTCAGCTCATTTTGGATGCGAAGGCGCAAAGCGCAGAGCTGAT
>JAZSBJ010000059.1:0-1823 GCA_045602305.1 Eubacteriales bacterium
TGTAGACTTTGAGCTTTTTGATCCCGCATCGCCCGAAAAGACAAACGAGCGTGTTTCCCGTGAGCGCGTCGTTCTCAATATGGTAAACGCTGTTCTCGGCAGAATCCACCTCGCTTCTCGCATCCATCTTTTGGACGAGGAAAAGAAATCGCTCATCCGCGAGGGAATTGATTTTTACAATGCCATCACCGAGGAAAAGCTGCGCGCTGTTCCCGTATTCCCACTCGGTTACGCGAAATTCGGCGACACCACCGTTTCTGTCGGCTTGAAGACGGAAAAGAAGCTCTACCTTGCCGTTTGGAATCTTTCGGGGGAGAGGAGCGTTACCATCCCCTTCCCTGCGCTACATATCACGCGCGCCGACGTTGCCTATCCCAAATCCCTTCCCACGGACTTCTCCTACACCGAAAACAGCCTTACCGTCCACTTCACCGAGGACAAGCAGGCAAGAATTTTCGAACTCTCCTTCTAAAATGCGAAGCGCCCGACGAAAATCCGTCGGGCGCTTTTTTGCTATGAAATTATCGGACGCCGTAAAGCAGCTCTCCATACGTGGGAACGGGCCAGAAGGCACGGTCTGTGAGGGCTTCGGCGCGGTCAATGCGCTCGCGGAGCGCTTCCATCAAAGGACAGATCTCATCGCGCACGCGGGCGGCGCGGCACATAACGTCCTTTTCCCTGCGGATCTCCACCACGAGAGAAGAAAGACGCTTCGCTTGTGCGTACGCCTCGGAAGTGATGGACGAAAGCACGCGGGCAGCCTCTTCCTCGTAGGAGGTGTCGAGCGCGGGGCTTAAGCGCAGTGCGCGCTTGGAAAGAATGCTATCGGTCAACACTTTGGTGTATTTGCAAATGGCGGGAACGAACTCGCGCTCCACCATCTCGCTCATCGTGAGCGCCTCAATGTTGTTCACCTTGCAGTAATTGCTTAGCAAAATATGGCGACGAGAGAAGATCTCCTCACGCGAGAACACGCGATGCTTCGCGAACAGCTCCACATATCTATCATCCGCAAAATGCGCGACGGCGTCGGGCGTCGTGCGGTGATTTACGAGTCCGCGGCGTTCCGCTTCCTCTACCCACGCTTCGTCGTATCCGTTGCCGTTGAAAATAATTCGCTTGTGCGCCGTAATGGTATCCTTGATCAGGTTGTGGAGCGCGTCCTCAAAGTTTTCCGCGCCCTCAAGGATATCGGCAAAGTCCGAAAGCACCTCGGCAACGGCGGTGTTGAGCATTACGTTGGGGGGCGCGACCGATGCGGACGAGCCAAGCATACGGAATTCAAACTTGTTACCTGTAAAGGCAAAGGGCGAGGTACGGTTTCTGTCGGTCGTATCCTTCGAGAATTTTGGAAGCACGTGCACGCCGATACGCATTTGCGTTCTCTCGTGCGCGAGGTAGGCGCTCTCCTCTTCAATGGATTTTAAGATTGCTTCGAGCTCTTCTCCAACAAAAATAGAAACGATGGCAGGGGGGGCTTCATCACCGCCAAGACGGTGGTCGTTGCCCGCGCTGGCAACCGAGATGCGAAGAAGCTCTTGATATTCGTCCACCGCGCGGATCACCGCGCAAAGGAAGAGGAGAAACTGTGCGTTTTCGTGCGGAGTTTCGCCGGGCTCAAAAAGATTGACGCCCGTGTTCGTAGAAATGGACCAGTTGTTATGCTTGCCCGAGCCGTTGACGCCCGCAAAGGGCTTTTCGTGCAAAAGGCAGACCATACCGTGACGCTTGGCGATCTTTTGCATCAGCTCCATCGTCAGCTGGTTGTGGTCGACTGCAAGGTTTCCCGTGGTAAAAACGGGGGCAAGCTCGTGCTGTGCGGG
>JAZSBJ010000060.1:0-17552 GCA_045602305.1 Eubacteriales bacterium
GCCAAAACGAACGACACCGAAATGGAGATGCGCTTTCCGCGGGAATTGAAGTACTTTTCAAGGAAGCAAAGAATTGCACCGAGAACGGCACCCAAGGCAAGCGAGAAGCCGACCTCAAGAAGCGGCTCAAGCACGATGGCAAGCACGTTGGTGTTTCCCAACGAGATCGCCTTGGCAATGCCAAAGGATACGGAGAAAAGGACGAGCCCCACCGCATCGTCAAGTGCGACGATGGGCATAAGGATATCGGTCAAGGGTCCCTTTGCGCGATACTGACGAATGACCATCAGGGTTGCCGCAGGCGCGGTCGCCGCTGCTACGGCACCGAGAACGAGGGCGGCGGAAAGGGAGAGCTTGTCGGGCATTGCAAAATGAAGCGCAATGAGGACAAGATCCACGATAAGCGTGGTAAAGACCGCTTGGAAAATACCGATGACCGTTGCACTTTTTCCCGTTTTCTTCAGATGGTCTAAGCGGAACTCATTGCCCATTGCAAAGGCGATAAAGCCGAGCGCCGCATCGCAGACGAGCGAGAGCTGCTCCACCTTGTGCATATCCGTAAAGCCGAGTCCGGGGACGCCGAGCTGACCGAGCACGTAAGGACCGAGCAAAATGCCCGCCACGAGATACGCGGTAACGGCGGGAAGATTGACAAGGCGCGCAAGGCGGGAAAGAAGAAGTCCTGCCAGAAGCGCTATTGAAATGCCAAGTAAGATTTCCATAAAAGCCTCTTTAAAATTTAAATGTTAGAGTATCTCAGTTTTCCCAGTTGTGGTATACAGCGGTGACGTCCTCGCACTCATCGAAGTAGTCGAGCATCTTCTCCATATTGGCAAGGGCTTCCTCGTCCTCAATGGTGACATAGGAAGAAGGGATCTTGGTGGGCTCTGCGGTGGTCACGGCAAAGCCTGCCGCACGCAACGCGTCCGCAACCGCCTCAAGGTCGTCGGGCTCGGTGGTGATCTCAAAAATACCGTCTTCCGCGCTGAAGTCTGCGGCGCCTGCTTCAAGGGCGGCTTCCATCAGGGCTTCCTCGTCGATCTCGCCATCCTCATCCTCGATGGTGATAAGACCCATATCGCTAAACATAAAGCTCACGCATCCGCCAACACCGAGGTTGCCGCCGCACTTATCAAAATAGTGGCGAATGTCGCCTGCGGTGCGGTTGCGGGAGTCGGTTGCCGTTTCTACGATGACGGCAACGCCTGCGGGTCCGTAGCCCTCGTAGGTGATCTCCTCGTACACGACGTCCGAGTCGCGGAACTTTTTGATGGCGCGCTCAATGTTGTCGTTAGGCACGTTGTTCGCCTTTGCCTTGGCGATCAGCTCACGCAGCTTGCTGTTGGATGCGGGGTTGGGACCGCCTGCACGGATGGCGACTGCCATCTCCTTGCCGATCTTGGTAAAGATCTTGGCGCGCGCGGCGTCCGTCTTTTCCTTTTTGCGTTTGATGTTATTCCATTTGCTATGTCCAGACATTGTAAAAAATTCCTTTCGTATCAGATCTTTTCGGGCGTAGGCATACAGATGAGCGAGAGCGCACGGCCAAGCACCGTTTTGGTAGCGCGCGTGAACGCCAAGCGATTTTCGCGTACTGCGGGATCCTCTGCCGAGAGGATCTGGCACTCGTGATAGAAGCGATTGAACGCCGCGCAAAGCTCAAGAATATAACGGGTAACGATGGAAGGCTCGTATTCTGCAAGCGCCTGCTCCACCGTTTCGGGGAAGCGAGCAAGCACGCGGGCGAGCTCTGCTTCTTCCTCGGTGGCGGCAAGGGGAGATGCCGCTTTGCCCGCATCGCCCGCCTTTTCAAGAAGCGAGCAAGTGCGCGCGTAGGTGTATTGCGCGTAGGGACCCGTGTTTCCGTCAAAGGAAAGGGCGTCTTCCATCACGAAGTTGATGTCGCGCATACGGTTGTTGGAAAGATAGTAGAAGATGATGGCACCCACACCCACCTGCTCGGCAACGTCGTCGCCTGCCGCGGTGTTCTTTTCCTTCATAATGCCGCGCACCTTTTCGATGGCTTGCTTAAAGAGGTCCTTGAGCAAAATGACGTTGCCCGTGCGGGTAGCGAGCTTTTCGCCGCCGATGCTGACCGTGCCGTAAGGAACGTGCACGAGCCCGTCGTACCAAGGATAGCCCATCAGCTCCAAGACCTTAAACCACTGTGCAAAGTGCAAGCACTGACCCGCCGAGGTCACGTAAATGCACTTGTCAAAATCGTAGGTGTTCTTGCGGTAAACGGCGGCGGCAATGTCACGCGTGGGATAAAGGGTGGAGCCGTCGCGCTTGAGGATAAGGCAGGGGGGCATATTCCACTTTTCGAGGTTGACGACGGATGCGCCGTCGTCGATCTCAAGAATGCCCGCTTCACGGATCTTTTCGATCTCGGCTGCCATTTTATCGGTGTAGAAGCTCTCGCCGTTGTAGCTGTCAAAGGTGATGCCCAGCATACGGTAGGTCTTGCTGTATTCGCGCAAGGAGATCTCGATAAACCAACGCCAAAGCGCCAAGCACTCCTCGTCGTGTTGCTCTAGGCGTGCGAAGGCGGCACGCGCCTCGTCGTTGAGCGATTCATCCTTTTCCGCCTCGGCGTGGAAGCGCACGTAGAGTGCGACGAGCGCGTCGATCTCACCCGCCTCGATCTCCTCGCGGTTGCCCCACTTCTTGTAGGCAACGATGAGCTTGCCAAACTGGGTACCCCAGTCGCCAAGGTGGTTGATGCCGATGCACTTGTAGCCCGCAAACTCGTGAAGGAGCTTCAAGGAGTGACCGATGACGGTGGTGCCGAGATGCCCGATGTGGAAGGGCTTTGCTACGTTGGGCGAGGAATAGTCAAGAACGACCGTCTTTCCCTTGCCCTCAGCGGGCGCACCGTAGGTATCGCCCTGAGATAGCACGGTATTCACCACACGCGCGGCAAAGAGCGCGGCGTTTTTCTTAAAATTGAGGTATCCGCCCACCGCCTCGATCGCGGAAAAATCGGGGTGAGAGAGCTTCTCGGCAAGGCGCGAGGCGATCTCCATCGGGGAGCGACGCAGGGACTTGCTTAACTTGAAGCAAGGGAGCGCGAGGTCGCCCATCGCACCGTCGGGAGGATATTCTAACATCGTGCGCACCTCGTCTGCCGAAAGCACGGCGGGTGCAAAAAGCTCACACGCGGCAAGAGAAACAAGCTCAGCCGCGGTATTTTTTAAGGTCTGCATTTTTGGCTTCCTTTCTTAAAGGGTGTCTGTCATACGGACGAAATCGCCCGCGGGCTTCTTCCCTACCGTGAGGCGGGTAGGAACTAGGGGAAGGTCTGAGATGGCGTGTGCAAGCGCGACCTCTGCACGGTCTGTGAGGTAAATATTTCCGTCACACTCCACGGCGTGCGCCTCGCCCACCGCTTCCTCTCTGTCAAGCATATCGGAAAGGCGCATCGCGGACGCTTCGTCCGTGCCCTCGTCGGGGTAGAAGAAGCGGCGCGGACAAATATACGCTAGGCGGCGCGTTTTATCCTCTCGCCACTTCAAAAAGGCGGAGAGAATGCACTCGGCAACGTCCTCGGGCGATGCGTAGGTGCTATCCACCACAAGGTCGTAGTTGGAGAGATCCTTGCAATCCACGCCGTACTGTGCGCGGTAGCGAAGGCGCTCGCTCTGCTTGCGGGCGCGGATCTCCTCTTCCATCTCCTCAAGACTTGCCGCGTGGTCGCCCTCGCGGTTGGCGCGCAGGATGCGCTTGGCGCTCTCCGCAAGCTCGGTCGTCATATACACGCGGAAGGTGTCGCGCACGAAGTGCCAAGCCATACGGGAGTCGATCACCATATTTTCGTTTTTATCAGAGAGGGCGCGCAAGCCATCGTCGATCTCTTGATCGATCTCGGGGTGCGTTTCCATATATATGTTCATCTCAACGATGGTCATACCGTGCGATGCGGCAATGGCGCGACAGATGGCACCCGTCGAATAGTAGGTGGCACCCAAGCGCTCAATTAGGATAGAAGAAACCGTGCTTTTTCCGCTTCCAAGATCTCCCGCAAGAGAGATCTTGCCGAGAACGGGAGAATCGCTCTTCGCTTGCGTCATACTTTTTTCCTTTCGTACATCCGTGCGTTTTTCACACGGACGGCTAATATCATACATTATATTATTTTAATACAAACTTTAGTTTCTGTCAACCTTTTTTCGCCGTTTTTCTCATTATTTTAATGAAAAAGCCGTTTTTCTCCGAAAGCAACAAAAAACGCCCCGCAAAATGCGGGGCGTTTGGATTTAGCGCAAATACAAACCGAAATTATTCAAGGCCCTTGAACTTATCGATCATCTTCTGCATACAATCCTTGTATGCGTCCTTGTTCGAATTGAACATCGAGGAGATGTTTTCCGTTTCGATGTAAAGACGGTCGAGCGTACCCGTACCCGTGTACAGCTCCTCACAGTGGTCACCGATCTGGAAGCCGAAGGGAGAGTCGATGGTGTCGCGGACAAGGTCCATCATAATACGGGAGTTCTGGTCCTCGTTGAAGCGGAACTTGAGTCCTTCCTCGTAGTAGGTGTAAACAACGTTGTCAGACTCCTCGTTGAGGTACTGCATCAAAGCGGATGCGGCAGAGAATGCTCTTGCCGTATTGAGGATGGCACCGACCTCAACCTGGTCGTGAACGACGGTATAATACTGATCCTGCTTGCTTGCTTCCCACTTCGGTACGGGAACAAGGCTCTTAGATCCCTCAAAGCTACGGAACGCGTCCGACTCCATCTCACCAAGGCGGGAGATGGCGAAGAGGAAGTTGCCCTGCAAGAAGCACTCGGTGGAGGAAAGGGTCGCCTGCTCGTAGTATACGCTGGGATGGTTGATGAGGTCCTTATACTTGTTTGCGACCTTGATGTAGTCGTTGATGTCCTCAATGACCTTGGGCTTGTAGTTGTCTTCCTTGTCCTGGTAGTAAACGGTGATGCCGCTTGCCGCCGAGAACACCCAGTCGGAGTTGCCTACGTAAGCAAAGCCGACGGTCGCGTCACCCCTGTCTGCGCTACCCGACGACGAGCTGCCGACGGTGTCGGCGAATGCCGCCGAGGACAGAGTGATCATATCGTCGATATCCCAATAGCCCTGCTCTACGTGCTCGTAGAATGCGTCAGGCGTCTTTGCCCAGCTGGGGAACGCTCTGCTGTTGGACTCGAGAATGCCGTTGTTGACGTAGATGACCCACGCCATACGGATCATATCGATAAAGTAGTCGCCTGCGAAGATGTAATACTTATCCTGGTCAAAGGTACAGCCCTTGGTAAATTCCTCATACCAGCCGTCCTTCGTGAAGTCAAAGTAGTTCTTGATGCCCTCGCCTGCATTCTTTACGTTCCAAAGATAGCCCGAAACCATCGAATACGCCAAAGAGCAGCAGTCGTTGTTGTAGATGTCGGGGGAATTCTTGGATGCGGTCGAAACGATATCTCTGACGTCGTTGATTACCTCATCGTAATAGAGGTTTCTCGTCGTATAGGTAACCTTGACGTTGAGCGTTTGCTCCGCTTCCTTGTTGCGCTTCAAGACCGCTTGAATGATCTTGTCGCCGGAATCCGCGTCGGGACCCTTGGTGTAACGGTCTGCCGCAGGGAACAGACACTCGGGGGTCTGGTGTCTTGAAACGCAGAAGATGACCTCTTGCTGTTCAAAGTTTACGCCTTCCCAGCCTTCGCCCACACGGTCGCCGCCGTCGTTTCCGCCACCCTTGCCATCATCGCACGAAGCAAGAACGCCAAGGCACATCACGATCACGAGAAGAAGGGAAATGATCCTTGTCTTTTTCATTGTGTTCTCCTTATTAGATTTTTCTGCATTGTATATTATACATCACAAGATCCTTTTTGTCAAGGTTTTCGTCCTTTTTCTTAAAAATCTGTTTGAAATTCTTAAAAAGCCACCGAAAAAGAAGAACCGTGTCGTTCGACACGGTTCTGTGATTGTGAGAATAGGATCAGTCAAAGGTTGCGAATTTGTCCATAACCTTCTTGAGGCAGTTTGCATAAGCATCCTTTTCCTGCGCAAAGGTCGAGCCGACCGTATCGTTGTGGCGCAGATAGAGCCTGTTCAGCGTACCCGTGCCGTCGTAAAGATCAAGGCACGCCCAGCCGACCTGCCAAGAGAAGGGCGAGTCGGTGGTCTCGCGAACGAGGTCCATCATAGGAAGGGAGTTTTTGTCTGCGTTATATCTGAACTTGAGGCCTTCCTCGTAGTATGCGTGGAAGACGTCCGCCGAGCCCTCGTTGAGGTGCTGCATCAAAGCAGACGCTGCGGAGAACTCTCTTGCGGAGAGGAGAATACAGCCAAGCTCTGCCTGGTCGTGTACGGGCGTATGATAATCGCCCTGCTTACCGGCATCCCACATAGGAATGGGAACAAGACCCTTCGAGAAGTTGATGTTACGGACCTCGTCTGCCTCAAGCTCACCAAGACGGGAGAAGGCAAAGAGCACTTTGTCACCCAAGAAGACCTGGGTAGATGCGAGGACCGAGTTGCCGCTTCCCTCGTCGGGCTGCAAAACGCCAACCGTGTTTTGCATATCCACGAACGCGTTGGCAACCTTTTGATACTCGTCAATGCTCTCCATCATCTTGGGCTTGTATCCGTCGTCCTTATCCTGATAGAAGAGCGTGATCTGGCTGGAAGCCGAGATGATCCAGTCGGTAACGCCGTTGATGGCAAGACCGATCGTGGTATCGTCCTTGTCTGCCGTGAGGTTGCTGTTTGCGTCCGCGAAAACGGCGTTTGCCATTTCAGCAGCCATATCGAGGTCCCAATAGTACTGGGAAACGGTATCGTAGAAGCCGTCTACCGTCTTTGCATACTTGGGAAGACCTGCGCTATTGGCGGCAAGCACCTTATTGTTGACGAAAACGACCCACGCCATACGGACAAGGTCGATGAAGTAATCGCCCGCAAAGATGTAAAGCTTTTCTTGGTCGTAGGTACAGCCTCTGATGAACTCCTCGTTCCAGCCGTCCTTCGTGAAGTCAAAGTAGTTCTTGATGCCCTCGCCGGCGTTCTTTACGTTCCAAAGATATCCACTCGTCATCGCACGGACAAGACCGTATACGTCGTTGTTGTAGATGTCGGGGGAGTTCTTGTTTGCCGCCGCGACGGTACGCTGAATATCGTCGTGGATCTCGCTGTACGTGAGGTCCTTCGTCGTATAGTTGACCGTGATGTTGAGGTCGGTTGCCGCAGCGTTGTTGCGCTTGATGACCTCTTGCAGGATCTTATCGTTTCCTACTTCATCGGGACCCTTGGTGTAACGGTCTGCCGCAGGGAACATACATTCGCTGTACTTGTTGTTCGATACGCAGAAGTTGACCGACTGCCCCTCGAAGTCCACGCCTTCCCAGCCATCGCCTACACGATCGCCGCCGCCCTTGTTGTTGTTGCCGCCGTCCCCGCACGAAGCAAGAACGCCGAGGCACATCACCGTAGCAAGCAAAAGGCAGATGATTCTCGTTTTCTTCATAATGCTCTCCTTGTTTTGGTTTCGTCTGAGGTGCGAAGGGGACAATCATCACCGCCCACGCACGCATACGCGCTGCATAATGATACCGCGCTTTAAAAATTATATCTTAATTTGTAGACGTTGTCAAGGGTTCGTGGAAAATTACGCGATTTTTTCCATAAAACTGTGCGCTATTTTCCATAGTCCCTGCCGCTTTCGTTATTTTTTCAGCGATTCTCTCACGCGGCGCGCAACGCTCTCGCCGTCAATGCCACAATAGGCACGGAGTGCGATGGGCGCGTCGGGGGATGCAAAATGCCCGTCGACCGCCAAAACGTCGTAGCACAGAGGAATTCCACGCGCGCTCTGCACGCGGTGAAGCCGTTCACCGAGCAAAACGCCCGCACCGCCGTCGCGAATGCCCTCTTCAACGAAGAAGACGGGCGCACCCGCAGGAAGATGCGGCAAAACGCGTGCGGCAAGCGTATCGTAGGGCGCCAAGGCTTCCAGCAAGAGAAGCTCCGTGCGGACGCCCTCTTTTCCCAAAAGGAGAAGCGCGTCAAGCGCGGCGGACACGGCGTTCCCGTACGCGATCAAGACCGCGTTGGGCGATTTTACGCCCAAGGAGCGCACGCCGTAATTTTCGTAATCGCCGTCGGGATAAAACAGTTTTGCGATCCTCTCGTCCTCGTTCCCCTTGGGATAACGGATCAAAAGCGGTGCGTCGGCGTTCAAGGAATCAGCAAGCACGGCGCGAAGCGAGCCGTAGGTGGCGGGCGCAAAAATGGAAACGCCCGGCACGTGAGAAGCAAAAGCAACGTCAAAAATACCGTGATGCGTTGCGCCGTCCCCCTCGGCAAGTCCTGCACGGTCAACGAGCAGGCGCACGGGGAGCCCTTGGAGCGCTACGTCGTGCAAAAGATTGTCGTACGCCCTTTGTAAAAAGGTGGAATATACGGCAAAATACGGCTTCATCCCCGCCGCGGCAAGCCCTGCGGAAAAAGTCAAGGCGTGCTCCTCGGCGATGCCCACGTCAAAATACCGTTCGGGGAACGCCTCGCCAAAGCGGGAAAGTCCCGTTCCCTCGCCCATTGCGGCGGTGATGGCGCAAACGTCCTTGTCCTCTTTTGCGAGTGCCGCGAGCGCGTCCGCGCAAACGGCGTGAAAGCTGGTCGTTTGTTCCCCCGCATCGGGCGCAACGCCGTGGAATGCGGTGGGGTTCTCCTCTGCAACGGGATACCCTCTTCCCTTTTGGGTGTGGATATGGACGACCGAAACCTCACCCCGCGCACGCGCCTCAAGAAAGGCGCGCTCAAGTGCTTCCTCGTCGTGTCCGTCTACGGGACCGAGGTAGGCGAGTCCAAGCTCTTCAAAATAATTGTTGCGGTACACGAGGCGCTTGACGGCGCCCTTGACGAAGGAAATACAGCGCGTGAGCGCCTTGCCGACGAGGGGAATGCGCGCAAGCGCGCTTCTCGTTTTTCTCTTGGCGGTGCCGTATCTTCCCGAGCTTCGAATGCGGGAAAAATAGCGGGCAAACAGTCCCGTATTTCGGGAAATAGACATCTCGTTCTCGTTGAGAACGATCAAAAGGCGCAAATTTTTCTCACAGTTATTAAGTGCCTCGTGGATCATACCGCCCGTAAAGGCGCCATCCCCCACAACGCAAACGGTGAAGCGGTCTTCCCCGCGAAGCGCGTCCGCACGGGCAAAGCCGAGCGCGGCGGACAGCGATGTCGAGGAGTGTCCCGTACCGAAGGGATCGTGCGGGCTCTCCTCGCGGCGGGGGAAGCCCGAAAGACCGCCCGGGGTACGCAGGCTGTCAAACGCCGCCCCCCGTCCCGTTAGGATCTTATGCACGTAGGACTGATGTCCCACATCAAAAAGAATACGGTCGCGCGGCGAATCAAACACGCGGTGAAGCGCCACCGAAAGCTCAACGACGCCGAGATTTGAAGCAAGATGTCCCCCACACTTCGATACCTTTTCAATGAGGAAGGCGCGAAGCTCCTCGCATAGGGGCGACAGTGCCTCACGCGGAAGCGCCTTGAGCGCATCGGGCGTCATTTCGGTGCTTAAATAAGAATATTCGTTCACTGGAAGATTCCTTTCCGTTTCTTGCCGTCAGCGTTTGGCGCGAAAAATGGGACGAATCACGCCGAAGAAGAGCCCCAAAGCAATGACGGCGCCCGTCCCGATGAGAAGGAGCGTGCGCGAAGGCAGGGAAACGGCGTAAAGCGCATAGAAAAAGGCGAGAAACGCGAGGATATT
Source organism: Eubacteriales bacterium (assembly GCA_045602305.1). Lineage (GTDB taxonomy): Bacteria > Bacillota > Clostridia > Oscillospirales > CAG-272 > UBA1740. Next base: position 9,740 of record JAZSBJ010000060.1, read on the forward strand.
AAAAAGCGAATACAGCGTATAAAAGAAGTTTCGCACGGGGTGCGAGGGGTGTCCGTTATCGTGTGACATATGCTCTTTCACCTCACATTCCAAACACGAGAAGATAGATGAGAAATCCCACCTGTACAACAACAGAAGTTGTCAAAACTACGGCAAAATGTAACTTTCTCTTTGCATTTGACTTGTGCCTGAGAAGCACCTTTCCAAGCATCGCGCCAACCCCGCCACCCAAAGCGGAAAGGGTGAGAAGCGAAAGCTCGGGAATGCGGGCTCGCCCGTCCGCGGCGGCAGCCTTGTCAACGGCAAACATCACGAAGGCGATGAGCGAAACGACACCGCACGCGATAAGATAATATTTAATGGGCATAAAAAAGTCCTTTCCGGCAGGCGAGAGAGTCGCCGCCACGTATTCGTTTTATTTTACCACAAAACCGCCCCGCCGTCAAGAGAAAGCCCAGGAAAAAAACATCGTTTTTTCGAGAATTATTTTTCCAAGAGAAATTGACACGAGCCCTTTTTTATTGTATAATATACTTGTTATTCTTTTATTCGCGCACGGAAAGGAGAAATTATGGCAGATCTTGAGCGTTTCGTCGGCTTTTCGATGCTGACCGAGCAAAGCAGCAAAAGTATGCAGCGCATCAAAACTGCGTATATGCGCGCCCTTGACCTGCACAGCGGCGACGCGTTGTTTCTCGCCGTGCTTGGCAAGCACCCCGATGGACTGTCTGCCGCATCGCTCGCGCGCGCTTGCGGGCTTGACCGTGCCGTCGTATCCCGCGCCTTGCCGCGACTCTTAGAAAAGAGCGTGATCGCCTACGCCGCCCAAAGGGCGGAAAAGCGCGGCTACGGCTCGCTTCTGCTTCTTACGGAAGCAGGACGAGCCGTCCTCTCGCGAATGCACGCCTTCACCGTGGACACGGTGCGCCACACCTCAGGCGACATTCCAAGCGAGGACCTAAAGACCTTCTACCGCGTTTTCCGCACAATAGAAAAGCGGCTTTCCGAGCACGCAGCGGAGCTAGAAGAAAACGATTGTGAAAGGAACGAGCTATGAAACAGCGCATTCGCATACAAAACAAGGATAAGACCGCCCGCATCTTTTTGCCCATTAACAGCTTTGCGGATCTCGTTGCCCATATGAAGGAGCACGGCGGAAAGACCGTCTTTATGTGGAACGCCCGCGAGGGTGAGGAGAAGGACGGCGCCATCAACTACGAGCTGTTCTCGGAAGAGGTCGAGCTTGCCGCCGCCGCACTCACCGAGGAAGGACTTGCGGGAAAGCGGATCGCGTTTCTCGGCAATCCCTCGGTCACCTACGCCGCGTTTATGCTCGCCACGCTCGTGACGGGCGGCGTGATCGTCCCTCTCGACTGTGAGCGCTCTACCGAGGACGTTTCGGCGCTTCTGCGCCGCGCGCAGGCAAGCGCGCTCTTTTACGGCACGGGTGCCGTAGCGGATATTGACGCGCTTTGCAAGGAAAGAGGACTTCGCCTCGTTTGCGCGATGGAAAACGCGCTTCCCCTGCCCGCGCACAAAAAGGCGCGCCGCTATGCGGACATTCTGCTTTCGGGTGCCGCCGCACTTGCCGAGGGGCAGAGCTTTGCCTTTCCCGCCGTCGCACCCGACGCGCCCGCGGCGATGCTCTTTACCTCGGGCACGGTCAAGGAAAGAAAATGCGCCGTGCTTTCTGTGAAAAACCTCACCGCCGCCGTCAACGGAGCCTGCGCCTCGGTGGATCTTGAAAAGGCAGACGTCGTGCTTTCGGCACTTCCCTTTCACCACTCGTATGAGCTTTCCTCTCTCTTCGTCCTTTTCAACTACGGTGTGACCGTAGTGCTAAACGACGAGGCGGCAAGCTTCTATACCAATATGCAAAAATACCGTCCTACGGGTCTCATCCTCGTACCCCTTTACATCGGTGCGATGTACAACCGTCTGTGGGAAACCAATAAGGAGATGAAGCACGCGCGCGGCTTACACTACGGCATCCGCACGTCCAACATTTTCTTAAACTTCGGCATTGATTTGCGCGAAAAGCTCTTTTCCCGCACGCGGAGCTTTTTCGGCGGCCGCCTCTCCAAGATCATGTCGGGCGGCGCCCCGCTTGCACCCAAGCTCATTTACGCCTTTGAATCGCTCGGCATCTCCATCTACGAGGGCTACGGCATTACCGAATGCGGTCCCTTCGTGACGGTCACGCCTTATTATGCCCGCCGCGTCGGCTCGGTCGGCAAGCCCCTGCCGGGAGTATCCTTGCGCGTCGATAGCACGGACGGCGTCAAAAACGCCCAAGGGTTTGAAGAGGGTGAGATCGAGGTCAAGGGTGATTCCGTGATGCTCGGCTACGACGATGAGGCGGAAAACAGCGCCGTCTTTACCCTTGACGGATACTTCCGCACGGGCGACGTCGGCTATATCGACCGCGACGGCTACCTCTTCATCACAGGACGCAAAAAGTCGGTGATCGTGCTTGACAACGGCAGAAACGTCGCGCCTGAGGAGCTGGAAGAATACCTGTGCGCGCTCCCCGAGGTCGAGGACGCCCTCGTTTGCAGCCAAAGAGATGCCTCGGGCGTGCTTCGTTTGCACGCGACGCTTTTGCCGAATGCCGAGTTTATGCTTGATAAAAGCGACGACGCGCTGAGGGCGGCGCTCGAAGGCGCCGTTTCCGACCTCAACCGTCGCTTGCCCGGATTTAAGCGCATCAGCAAGGTTTCCGTCACGCACACCCCCTTCCCGCGCAACGCCGCAGGCAAGCTCTTGCGTTCTTTTGTCAGCTGATACAAAAAAACGACGGATTTTCCTTAAACTTCGTCGTTTTTTCTCTTGACATACGGGCGTAAGTTTAATATAATAGAAGAGTATTTTTATCTCGCGCGGGCGCGTATCTTCGCGTGCTCTCAGCGAGGCTTTGAAAGGATAATTTGCAAGTATGAAAAAAGTTGCCGTGATTATGGGAAGCGACAGCGATCTTCCCGTCGTTGAAAAGGCCATTGCCGTTTTGAAGGAATATAACGTTCCCACCGAGGTCCACGTCTATTCCGCACACAGAACGCCCGAGGAAGCCAGACGCTTCGCGCTCGGCGCGAGAGAAAACGGCTTCGGTGCCGTAATCTGTGCCGCAGGAATGGCGGCGCACCTTGCGGGCGCCTTTGCCGCAAATACCACGCTTCCCGTCATCGGCATTCCCGTTGCAGGCTCGAAGCTCGACGGTATGGACGCGCTCCTTTCCACGGTGCAAATGCCCACGGGGCTCCCCGTTGCCACCGTCGCCATCGGCGGTGCCGCAAACGCAGCACTCCTTGCCATTCAGATCCTCGCCGTTACCGACGAGGCGCTTGCAAAGAAGCTCGACGACGCACGCGCCGAGGGACGCGCCAAGGTGCTGGAAAAGGACGCCGCCGTCGCGGAAAAGTTCAACGCGTAAACCGAATTTTTTGAGAAATAGGAGATATAAAAAGAATGGGAAACCTCAAAGAAGAGTGCGGCGTATTCGGCGTATTTTGTAACGAAGCATACGACGTTGCGCGTATGACCTATTACGCGCTGTTCGCTTTACAGCACCGCGGTCAGGAGAGCGCGGGCATCGTCGTGAACGACGACGGCATCTTCCGCACGCACAAGGATGCGGGCACCGTGGAAGAGGTCTTTACGCCCCCCGTGTTTGAAAAGCTCGGCATCGGCAATATGGCGGTCGGTCACGTGCGCTACGGCACGGCGTCCACCAAGGACCGCATCAACGCCCAGCCGATGGTCATCAACCACATCAAGGGCAGAATGGCGATCGCCAACAACGGCACGCTCGTCAACTACCGCGCCTTGCGCGAGGCGCTTGAGCTTGAGGGTGCGATCTTCCATACCGCCTCGGACGCCGAGGTCATCTCTTATCTCATCACCAAGGAGCGCTTAAGTGCGCCCTCGATCGAGGTGGCGGTGGAGCGCGCGGTCGCGCACCTCGTCGGCTCGTATTCTCTCGTCGTGATGTCCCCCTCTAAGCTGATCGCCGTGCGCGATCCTTGGGGCTTCCACCCTCTTTGCTACGGCAAGACCGAGGACGGCAGAGTCGTCGTCGCGTCTGAGAGCTGTGCGCTCAATTCGGTGGGCGCGTCCGAATGTCACGACCTTCTCCCCGGTGAGATCCTCGTCGTAGACAAGAACGGCATCCGCACCATCGGCACACACATAGGCACACGTCCGCACGCGAGATGCGTGTTTGAGTACATCTATTTTGCACGCCCCGACTCCGTCATTGACGGAACGACGGTGCACGCCGCCCGCCTTGCGGCAGGCGCATTCCTTGCCAAGGAGCATCCCGTGGAAGCAGACGTCGTCATCGGCGTTCCCGACTCGGGACTTGACGCCGCCATCGGATACGCCAAGGAATCGGGCATTCCCTACGAGATCGGATTCATCAAAAACAAATACATCGGACGCACCTTTATCGCCCCCGGGCAGTCCAACCGCGAGGACAAGGTCCGCATCAAGCTCAACCCCATCGCCGAGGTGGTAAAGGGCAAGCGCGTCGTCCTTGTGGACGACTCCATCGTGCGCGGCACGACGGGCGGGCGCATCGTTAAGCTTTTGCGTGAGGCGGGCGCGACCGAGATCCATATGCGTATCTCCGCCCCCCCGTTTCTCCATCCCTGCTACTACGGCACGGACGTAGATTCGTGCGACAACCTGATCGCTTGCCGTCACACCCCTGAGGAGATCGCAAAGCTGATGGATGCCGACTCGCTCGGCTTCCTCGGGCTTGACAGCGTCAAGCTCCTCACGGGAAAAGAGCACGCGTGCGAATTCTGCACCGCCTGCTTTACGGGGGTATACCCCACCGAGATCCCCGAGAGCCTCAGTCCCTGCAAGTACGACCGCAAGATCTCCGAGGGCAAATCCGCGAAATGATTTTCCCTTAAAAAGCCCGCAGACGCTTCGGGCTTTTTCCTCGTTTTATAAGGTAATAAAAAAATGTCGATATACGAAAGGAAGGACGCCACTATGCTCCAAAACGCCCCTTATGCGACGCTCACCGTGCGCGAGCGCATCGCGCCCAATCCTTATCCCGGCCGCGGTATCATCCTCGGCAAAACGCCGAACGGCAAGCACGCCGCCTTCGCCTATTTCATTATGGGAAGAAGCGACAACAGCCGCAACCGTGTTTTCACCAAGGAAGCGGACGGCACGATCCGTACCGAGCCCTATGACGTGTCCCGTGTGAAGGACCCCTCGCTCATCATCTACGCGCCTGTACGCGCCTACGCGAACCACGTCGTCGTGACCAACGGTGACCAAACGGATACCGTCGTCGCAGGGCTTAAAGCAGGTCTTTCCTTTTCCGAGAGCCTTAAGAGCCGCGAGTTCGAGCCCGACGCCCCCAACCTTACCCCCCGCATCAGCGGCATCTTCCACTTTGAAAAGGATGCCTTCTCGTACGAGATGAGCATTTTAAAGAGTGCCGACGCCGAGGGCACCGCTTGCAACCGCTACACCTTCGACTACGCCCCCTTGGCGGGTCTTGGTCACTTTATCCACACCTATATGGAAGACGGAAATCCTCTGCCCACCTTTACGGGTGAGCCTGAGCGCGTCTTTATGAACGACGATATTGACGCCTTCACCTCGGAGATTTGGGAGAGCCTCAACGAGGAAAATAAAATTTCCCTCATCGTCCGTTACTACGATGCTACAAACGGTGCGCTCGCGGACGAGCGCATCCTCAACAAATACGAAAAGTAAGAAGGAGAATGCAATGAACGAGTTTGAATTAAAGTACGGCTGTAACCCCAACCAAAAGCCTTCCCGCATCTTTATGGCAGACGGCAGTGAGCTTCCCATTGAGATCCTAAGCGGACGCCCCGGCTACATCAACTTCCTTGACGCCTTCAACGCGTGGCAGCTCGTGAAGGAATTAAAGGCGGCACTCGGTCTTCCCGCGGCGACCTCCTTCAAGCACGTCAGCCCCACCTCGGCGGCTGTGGGCATTCCTCTTCCCGAAAAATTAAAGCGCGCTTGCTTCGTCGACGACATCGAGGGACTTGACGATTCGCCCCTCGCTTGCGCGTTCGCGCGTGCAAGAGGCACCGACCGTCTTTGCTCCTTCGGCGACTGGATCGCCCTCTCGGACGAGTGTGACGAGGTGACCGCACGCCTGATTGAGCGCGAGGTTTCGGACGGCGTTATCGCCCCCGGATATTCGCCCCGCGCGCTTGAGATCCTCAAGACCAAGAGAAAGGGCGCGTACAACATCGTTAAGATCGACCCGTCCTATATTCCCGCCCCCATCGAGCACAAGCAGGTCTTCGGCATCACCTTTGAGCAGGGCAGAAACGAGGTCGTCATCGACGCGAATATGCTCTCGAACATCGTGACCGAGAACAAGACGCTCCCCGAGAGCGCCGTGCGCGACCTGATCATCTCGCTCATCACCCTCAAATACACCCAGTCGAACTCGGTCTGCTACGCCGTTGACGGTCAGGCGATCGGCGTTGGCGCAGGTCAGCAATCCCGTATTCACTGCACCCGTCTTGCGGGCACCAAGGCAGACACCTGGCAGCCCCGCCAGCACGACAAGGTGCTTTCTCTCCCCTTCCGTCCCGATATGGGCCGTCCCGACAGAGATAACGTCATCGACGGCTACATCAACCAAAACGAAGAGGACGTTTGCGCTGAGGGCGTATGGCAGAAGTACTTTACCGAGCGTCCCGAGCCCTTCACGCGTGAGGAGCAGAGAGCGTATCTCGACACCCTTTCAGGGGTTGCGCTCGGCTCTGACGCCTTCTTCCCCTTTGACGACAGCATTGAGCGCGGCAAGAGAAGCGGCGTTTCCTACGTTGCAGAGCCCGGCGGCTCCATTCGCGACCAGCTGAGCATCGACGCCGCCAACAAGTACGGTATGGTGATGGCATTCACCGGCCTTCGTCTTTTCCACCACTAATACGATAAGGAGAAACCGATATGTCCGACATTTCCAAATCCGAAAGCTATGCAGCCGCGGGCGTTGACATCACCGCAGGCTATCGCTCCGTAGAGCTGATGAAGAAATCCATTGCCCGCACGATGACCTCAGGCGTTGCCTCTGACATTGGCGGCTTTGGGGGGCTCTTCTCCTTGGACACGACCAAATATAAGAATCCCATTCTCGTCAGCGGTACGGACGGCGTGGGTACCAAGATCAAGCTCGCATTCCTTTTAGACAAGCACGACACCGTGGGCATCGACTGCGTTGCGATGTGTGTCAACGATATCATCTGCTCGGGTGCTGCTCCCCTCTTCTTCCTCGATTACATCGCCTGCGGCAAGAACTTCCCCGAGAAGATCGCCGCCATCGTTTCGGGCGTTGCCGAGGGCTGCGTGCAGTCGGGCTGCGCCCTCATCGGCGGCGAAACGGCAGAGCATCCCGGTCTTATGCCTGAGGATGAATACGACCTTGCGGGCTTCTCCGTGGGTGTCGTAGACCGTGACGCCGTAATCGACAACAAGACGATGAAGGCGGGCGACGTGATGATCGCGCTCCCCTCGACGGGTGTGCATTCCAACGGTTTCTCGCTCGTCAGAAAGGTGTTCGATATCGACAACGCAGACCTGCATTCTCCCCGTGCGGAGCTTGGCGGCAAGTCGCTGGGCGAAACGCTTTTGACGCCTACTCGCATCTACGTCAAGAGCATCCTCGCACTCCTTGAAAAGGTCAAGGTTTCGGGCATCACCCACATCACGGGCGGTGGCTTCTACGAGAATATGGCGAGATCCATTACCGAAGGACTTGCCGTTGAGATTCAGAAATCGGACGTCCGCGTGCTCCCCATCTTCGATCTCA
>JAZSBJ010000061.1:0-5272 GCA_045602305.1 Eubacteriales bacterium
CCCGATACCAAGGTCACCTTCCAAGCCGTTACGATGCGCGCTCCCGTTACGAATTACGGCGTGAGCGTCAAGCCGATGGGCGAATACGGCTTTGGTATGCGCTTTACCGCAAGCGTGGATACGGCGGAGTTCCTTGCTCTTGTAGAGGAGTTCGGCGAAGAGAACATCTCTCTTTCGATGCTCATTACGCCCAAGCAATACGTGGAGCGTGCGGGTGCCCTCACGCGTGAAGCACTTCGAAAATACGTTTCCGCCAGCGGAAAGGACGCCTCGCGCGCCTACGTTGAAGTAAAGGCAGGCGGCTTCTATGCGGCAAACGACGACGTTTGCGTCATCGCGGGCACACTTTATAAATTCTCCGAGGTCACCATCGCGAAAAATCCGAATTTTGCGGCAATCGGTTGCATTGATATTGATACCGACGGGGACGGCACGATGGACAAAACGGTATACGGTACGTATATTGCCTCGGCTTGCCGTTCTCCCAAAAAGACGATGGAGAGCGTGAGCTATACCGCCACGACTCTCACCGCCACGCAAAGAAAGTGGGTAGATGATTTCTTGAAGAATTACGCAGACAATACGTACGGCGGCGACAAAACGGTCGCGACCCAAAGAGAAGAGATCGCGGACGCTTTTAGCGACGCGATGCATACGACGGTCGATTACGCCGTGCATCCCTTTGCCGAGGGCGAGGTGGATGCGAAATACGCGCACATCCAAGCCATCAGCTTTGACGGACTTTCCGTCGGTGGCAAGAAGACGCGTGTTTTTGCCTATGTGGGACTTCCCGAGGGGGCATCGCCCGATAATCCTGTACCCGCGATGGTGCTTGTGCACGGCGGCGGCGGTAACGCCTATATGGAGTGGGTCCGCCTTTGGAACGAGCGCGGCTACGCCGCCATCGCTATGGAAACGGTGGGTGCGTTCCCGACGTCTCCCGGCGCGAATATCACCGAGGGCACCGTTTCGGCAACGCGTGAATATTTCCCCGATTACATTCTTGACGTCATCGACGAGAGCGAATATACGATTGCTCCCAACCGCGTGATGAAGACCTCTTATGCCGAGGTCGACGAGCATTGGCAGTACCACGGTCTTTCTGCCGTCATTCTTTCGCACAATGTGCTTCGTCAGAACGCATCGATTGATTCCTCGCGCATCGGCACCGTCGGCGTTTCGTGGGGCGGTACGATGGTTTCTCAGGTCATCGGCTACGACACGCGCTTTGCCTTCGCTATTCCGATCTATGGCTCGGCTTATATTTCCGAGCCCGAGCGCGCCTTTATCGGCAGTGCGTACGTAGACGATCTGTGGGCGGCAGAAAGAAATCTTGACAATTTCAAAAACCCCATTTTGTGGTTTGACTGGGCAGACGACAACAACTTCGTTGTCAGCTCGTATTCTAAGTCTTATTTACATTCTGCCAAAAACAACGACAAGACGGCGCTCGCTCTCCTTTCCGATTGGAGCCACGGACACCGCGTTGCGTGGAAGCTCGAGCACGGCTATGCCTTTGCGGATTCCATCTGCTTCCCCGAAACGACCTCGGCGTATGCCACCTTTACGACGCAGCCTGCGGGCTATGATGCCGAGTGCAGCGTATCCTTGCCCGAGGGTGCCCAAAACGTAGCGGCAAAGATCGTCTACCTAACGCAGCCCATCGAATATAAGACCTTCCAAAAGTATACGATCACGAGTAGCTACCTTGCGGAATATTGGAAGGAAAACACAACCTGCCTCGCCATCGACCCCGCAACGGGCAAGATCACGGGCAAGATCCCCAAGGACGTGCGCTTCTATTACATCAGCGTCACCTATGAGGCAGACGGAAAGGTGCTCGAAACCAGCTCGAGCTTCGTCACGACGAATCGCGGAACGCTCACAAAGGTCGACGCGCCCATTCACAACATCGCCTTCGCCGAGCTTGGTATCCCGACCGAAGAAAAGTATCCGACGCCCGAGCGTGCGCGTCTTGCGTGGGATATGGCGCTTTACGACGGCAAGATATATATGGGCTCGGGCGATTACGGCAACAACCGCGGCCCCGCGCTGATCTCCTGCTACAACCCCGCGACGGGCGCGTGGGAAAAGGGACAAACCGTTCCCGACGAAGAGGTTGACCGCTTTTGCGTTTTGTCGGGCAAGCTTTGCGCGCCCGGTATTGACCCGCGCGAGGGCGATTGGAGCCTTGGCAATTACTACGTCCTTGAAAACGGCGAATGGACGGTAAAGCGCGAGCTTCCCGGTGCTATTCACGTTTATGATCTTGTGGAATTCAAGGGCAAGCTCTTTGCGGCAATGGGCGTCTATGCGGGTGAGTATCCCGTTGTGGTATCCCAAGACGGCGGCAAGAGCTACACGGGCGTACCCTTCCAAAAGGACGGCGCTCCCGTCAGCACCGAGGGCTACGAGTACGTCCGCACCTACGAGTTCTTTGTAGCGGACGGCGTATTGTATGCGAGCTTGAAGCTCGACGACAGCTACGAGGCGTACCGCTATGACGAGAGCCTCGGCGTGTTCCTCTATCAAACGAATCTTAAGGATGGATTGGAATATACAAGCTACAAGCTCAACCCCATCGGCGAGCGCATTACCTTTGACGGCAAGATCTATTTCTCGACGGGTGCCCTCTACGTAACAGAGGACTTTAGCACCGTAACGAAGATCGATCTGCCCGATGCAAGAGTGGTAGCGGACTTTTATATCGAGAACGGTACGCTGTACGTTCTCACCTCGCAGCCCTTGGAGAGTGGAAAGTATAAAACCACCGTTTACGCCAAGGAAAAGGGTGATGCGGACTTCCGTCCCGTGTTTGATTTCGAGTACGATACGCTTGCCATTTCTATGGTCGTGTCGGGCGAGGATTTTTATATCGGTATGGGATATAAGGGTATCGAAAACGATAAGAACGGTATGCTTCTCTACGTAAACATCGACAAATAAAAGGGAAGCCCTAAGGGGCTTCCCCGAAAAGAAAAAGGGTTTTCCGCGGAAAACCCTTTTTTATTATTTGACGAAAATGATGCTTTTGATGGTGTTAAACTCGCTCTCCGTGAGGGGGGTGAGCGTGAAGCCGTGGGTGTGAAGCTCAATGCCTACAAAATCGGAGCAGTCCTTTAAGCGCGATGCGATGGCGTAGAGCGCCTTCGAGAGATAGGAGAAGGGAACGGGGTCGACGTTGTCGAGAAAATCCGATATCACGCGGCGAATGTCGCCGTTTTGCGGATAGTTGAACTCGGCGTAGGTGATGGCGAGATTTTTGAAGGTTTCCGTATCACCACCCGCCTCGTATACGGGGAGCTTGTCACACAAAACACGGAAGATGTGGATATAATCGCTCTTTGTCAGCGTTGCGCTGTTGAAAAGGTGATAAAACGCCGCCGCCAAGCGGTTGTAGTTTTCAAGTGAGATGTGGCGGTCGATAAAACAGTTGGTGTTGGGGAGAATCTTGATAACGGCGGTGTAAATTTCTTTTTTGTGTGCCATAGAAAACTCCAAGATTATTTTTTCCAAAGATAGGGCTTTCGCATACGCTCGATCGCCTTTGCGGCGGGAATAACGACGAGAGGGGTCACAAGACCGAGCGCGCAAGAGGTGAGCATACCCGAAAGGAAGCGCGCCGAGAGGGCACCCCAAAGCAGAGGGTTCTCGCTAGACCAGCCAAAGACCTTAAAATCCACGTAGAGGGGAAGGGTGTTGCAGACGGTGACGACGATTGCCGAAAGAATGGCAGAGATGACGGTAAAGGTGACGAAGAGTGCCGTATGGTTGCCTGCGCGTGCGGGGGTAAAGGTGTTCTCGGTGCGGCACTTGAAGTAGCGGCGCATCCAAATTGCCAAAAAGCCGATGAGGACACCGCGCACGACGGCAGGGAAGATCCAAAGCGGCATTGTGATGCTAAAGCCGTATTTGATGAGCTGCTCGAGAAATGCGCCGACAAGTCCGACGATACCGCCGTCCACAGGACCGAAAAGAAGTCCTGCGATGAGAATGGCGAGAGGGGCGACGGTAAACTTGATGAAGCCAAGGTCGATAGAGAACATCGACAGCGCAAAAAAGAGCGCGGCAAGCATCGCGTCGAGCGCCAAGCGGTGAATGTGATTTGAGAGTGCGCGAGTTTTGGTTTGCATAAAAAAATACCTCCTTACATCAGAATAAAGCGTGCGAATGCACTTGCCCGATGCAAGAAGATGTCTTCTCGTATTGTGCAGCGGGATGCGACGCTGCCACCGCGGAAAACCCTTCGTTCCTTGGACAACTCCCCGTCCCAAGGACACTTGACGCGGCAACGTCTACTCTGTTCTGTGGGTATAGCATAGCATATTTTTTGAGGTTTTGCAAGTATTTTTCCAAAAAAACTTTACTTTTCTTTTGGAAAATGGTACAATAGAAAGGAGAGTAAGCAAAGGGGGAGATTCTGTGCGTCTAGATAAGCTGTTTTCGGAAGCGGGACTGCTTTCCCGCCGCGATTGCGCCCGTGCTGTGGCGCGCGGTGAGATCACCGTAGACGGCACCACTGCCACGCGCGCGGATATGAAGGTGGACGAAAAAACGGCAGAGATCCTCTTTCGCGGCGAGCGCGTTGTATTTGCCAAATTCGTCTACGTAATGATGAATAAGCCCGAAGGCTACATCAGCGCGACAGAGGATGGGCGCGCTCCCGTCGTCACAGAGCTTCTTTCGGATACCCTTCGCCGCCGCGGGCTTTTTCCGTGCGGCAGGCTTGATAAGGACACGACGGGCTTTATGCTTCTCACCGATGACGGGCAAACGGCGCACAAGCTCCTTTCGCCCCGCCATCACGTGGAAAAAACGTACGCCTTTGCTTTAAATGTACCGTTGCCCGACGGTGCCGAGGATCGCTTCCTTGCGGGGGTGCGCCTTGGGGACGAGATGTGCAAGCCCGCGCGCCTTTCTCTCTCTCCCTCGCGCCTTGAAGGAGAGATCGTTCTCACCGAGGGAAAATACCACGAGATCAAGCGAATGATGCAAAAAGAGGGAAGCACGGTTATCGCCCTCAAGCGCATCTCCTTTGGCGGCATTCCGCTGGACGGGGCGCTCGCCGCAGGCGAATGGCGGTATCTCACGGAGCAAGAGATCGCCCGCCTTCTTTCGCAGGAAAACAAGTAAATAATTTTTTTAAGGATAGAACTATGAACATTATCGCAAAGCTCGCAGAAGAACTCAAATTTTCAGAGGAGCATATCACCCGCGCGGTGGAAATGCTTGACGAGGGGAATACCGTCCCCTTTATCGCCCGTTACCGCAA
>JAZSBJ010000062.1:0-33342 GCA_045602305.1 Eubacteriales bacterium
CTTTCTCCTTAGGCAAGAGAGAATAGTACGAACTCGGTTTTGGAAGGCAAGAACCCGTATATGCGTCGGCAAATTCCCTCGCAATATTGTAATATTGCCGCGATAATTTGTCTCGCCTATCCAAATTCTTGCTCTTCCAAAACTCTAGACCCTCAAGCCTTAATTTTTTGATGATTTTGGTGCTTGGCGATTGAAGCCAAGTGCGAACTTTGCAAGAGCGACAAGTGCCATAAAGCACTAAAAATTCAGGCTTTAGTGCGGGTTCGCGCTGTTCTCTCTTGCCTAACTGTATACGTAAATGTGATCCGTGTTGTCAAGCGTTAAATAATCGCTGACGGTCTTGTCCGTGTAACGGGTCTGACACACGAGGATCGAATAGCCGTTGTCATCCGCGTGCACGAGGTTCTTTGCGTGAAGCGTTTCGCCCCCGTGAACAAAGGACACGAGCGTCACTCCGTCCTCGGTCGAAAGCTCGACCTCGCAGTCGTAAAGACCGCGCGAGAGCAACACGACCGCAACAAAGTGTGCAAGGATGGTTTCAATGGCGATCTCGTTGTGGTTCGCGCTCATCCATTTGTCGATGAGCGTGTAGATCTTGCCGTACTCAAAGTGTACAGAGGGATCAAGGTAGGGAGCAAAGAAGGATTTTTCGCCGTTTGCGATGACGTCCTTCTGCGCCTCGGAAAGCACGTAGATCACCATATCAAGTCCAAAGGAGTTTTCGTGATACAGACGGCCGAAGGCGTCCGCTACGTTGCCGAAGTAGCGGCTCTTGTAAGAATAGATCTCGGTGCGCGAAAGGCGGAGATATGCAAGATAGATCAAAAGGAAATCCGCCTTAAGCAGCTTGTAGATGGCGCCGATGCCCTTGACCTGACGGTGCGAAACCGACTCGGAGCCAAATAAAAATTCCTTGAGCGAGGCGGAGCGGATGCGCTCGTTTAAGAGCGCCGCCGCCTCTTTATAATTCGCGATCTCCATAGCTTAGTCCGCGATTACCTCGGCAAGATGGCTGTAACGGCGCAAGCCTTCCTTTTCATCTGCCGTGATCTCTTTTTCCTTGCTGAGCTTGTAAAGCACGCCTTCCTTCCACTTAAAGCGCATCACCTCGTTGATGCCGAGCATATCTTCGTCCTCAACGAAATCGGTGATGAAATCGAGCGAGGGAATGCCCTCGATGCGCTCGTTGATGTCCTTGATGCCTGCTTGCATCTGCGAAACACCGTCGATGACGGCGTCAGCGGGAACGACGGTAGGAAGAATGATGATCTCCTTGTCGCTGGCGGCACCGTACTTAAGTGCCAGCTTGTGCAAGTAATTAAAGGTACCTACACGGAACTGATGCGTCATACGCAAACAGAAAACGATCTTGTCTGCGGTGTCTACCGAGAGGATGGCGGAGAACTGATCGCCCGCCGCCGAGTCCATTACGATGCCCTTGAAGTTGTTGTTGTCGGCAAAGGTGATAAGACGCTCCATCGCGCCGTCCATTCTGCCCTCAACGTCCTTGCGGTTGAGCTGCTCGCTCGTCACGTCGACGCCAAAGAACATAACGGCTTCGTTGTCCTCAAGACCGAGCATATTTCCAACGGGAACGAAGTGGTTGTAAAGCGAGTGGTCGGAGAGGTTCGCCATACGGGAAACGGAGAAATTCTCCTCGCACTTCAAAAACTGCTTCACGTCGTACTTGCCCTTGAAATGATCCTGCTGATTGAGAAGGAAGGTCATACCCGCACTCTCAATGTCGGTATCCATCAAAAGGATGGGGTGCTTTGCATCCGCATCGGTATGCTCTACGAGAAAGGGAACGGTGTTAAAGCAGGTGGTGGAGCGACCTGCGCCGCCCTTGTAAGAGAAAAAGGTCGAAATAAACATCAGTTGTCCTCCTCACGGGAATTTTTAATGATCTTGGAAAGGACCTCAGGCGTGGATTCCAAGCGCTCGGTCCACTCGGCAACGAATACGGAAAGATCTCTTTGCATATTTTCTTTGACCGTATCGAAGCCCGACTTGTTGTACATAATGCCGCGGATGGCGGAAAGCACGTATTCCTTCATAACGTCGGTCACAGCGACCTTCAGCTCCTCTTCGAACGAGGAAAGCGCAACGGCTTCTCCGCGCAAAGAAGCGCCGATGTTCTGGAATGCGGAGATCACAAGCTCGCTCGCGGACTTCTTGATGGCGTCGTTGATTGCGTTCTCGATGAGGAAGGACGCACGCGTAGCGGCAAGTGCCTCGCTGTGCTTTTCTTCCAGAGCTTTTATTGCCTCGGCGTGTTCCTTTTCCACGTCGCGACGCGCCTTGCGGATACCCGCCTTTTTACCCTCTTCACGGGCTTGCTCGAACTTGTTTAAGTAGTCCTTCTCGTACTTCTCGTAATAGTCGTGGAAGTCGGCAACTGCCTCAATATAACGCTCTGTGATCTTAACGTCGTAGCCACGGTCCTCCCACAGCACCTCGTCACGGGAGATGTTCTCCTGATCGAACAGCAGCTCGTAGAAGGTACCCATCTGCTTAACGGGGTATCTCGTGATGTAGAAGGCAGCCATATTGTTTGCCTTCACAAGTATAGGAAGCAGGGTGGTGTCGGTGATGTGCTTGTGGTTTAGACGCTTGGTGTAAAGCTCACCTCTCTCCTTATGACGGGGAAGGAAGGGGATGGTGTAGGTGTCGATGAGGTAGTCGTGACCTCTTTGACGAAGCTGCTCGTAGGTGTGCTGTACGTTTTGCAGAGCCGACTCCATCGTGTTGATAACGTCGCGCTTGTCGGGGTGGGTAACGTTGACGTAACCGTAAAGAAGGATAAATACGATGTAAAGGGTATTAAAGAGGGCGTTGGAGCGCTCCATACGGCCAAGGTCCTCGCGGTGAATGGCTTGGTGACCCTTTAAGAAGATGTCGTTAACGAAGTCTTCCTTGATATCGTCCTTGTAGTTTTCCCATACGTTGTTTGCAACGGCACGGCAGATGCGGCGCCACTTATCCTGACGGGGCTCGCCCTTCTTGTTGTTGTGGTTGATCTTCTCAAGAAGCTCCTCGTCCTTGGCCTGCGTTGCGTCAAGCACGCCGTTCTCGTCAAAGGTGATGTTGTAGGTCGCGTCCTCAAAGTCGGAGAACGCCTCAAGCACCGAGTATGTAAAGAAGAGAGAAGCGCGCTCGCAGTCGCGGGTGTAGGACCAACCGCGGTAGAGGGAGTGATCCTCACCGTCGTCGGGCGCGTTGGGGTCTTCCTCTACGATGACCGATTCCACGAACTCTTGGACGATGAAGGCGATCTCCTTGTCAACTCTCTCAAGGTAGTCGGCAGAGAGGGAGAGGTTGCCCGCACGCACGGCTTGGCGTACCGAGGTGAAAAAGCTGAGCGCCCAAGTCATAGCGCCCGTATAAGGGTGCTTCTTATCAAAGAGCGCCTCGGTGCGTCCGTCCACGGTGAAGAAATTGTCCTTCTCCATCAAGTAGGGGTAAAGGCTGTAGCCGTAGGACTTGATGCAGTCGATGATATAGCAGGTGTTCTTCGACAAGAACTCCTTTTGCTCCTCGGTGAGCGTAACGCCGTAGCGGTTGACAAGAGAAAGCACACCCACGCATCCGTAAATATCGGAAAGGTAGCCTGCGCGCTTTTCGCGGTCGTCACTGTAGAAGATGGGAAAATCACCGCCGTGAGGGGGCTTGATCTTTTTGAGAAGGTCGTTAAGGATGGCTTCGCCGAGCTGGCGTCTGTCGGCAAAGGATTTAAAGACGATTTCCGCGCCGTCCTCGGCAGAGGCGACGTTTTGGGAGAGAATGAGGTCTTCAATCTGTTTTCTGATGGCCATTTTATGTTCTTCCTTTCGTGTAATATCAGTGGATATGCTTGGTCAAGCAGTGAAGTCCGCCGCCGCCGAGAGAGGCTTCCTTCGCGTCAAAGGGAACGATATCTCTTTCGGGGAATGCGCGCTTTACCACCTCAAGCGCCTCGGCATCGGTGGGAAGCCCAAACTGCGGCACCACCACAACGCCGTTCGCGATGGCAAAGTTGATATAGGTTTGAAGCACGGCGTCGCCCGCCTTGCGCTCAAAGGAGCCGTCCGCTTCCACGATGGTGTCGGAATCGTCCGACGTACGGAAGTATAAGTCGGGAACGGGAATGTGAATGATCGTATACGGCTCGCCGTCGGCGTTTCTCGCTGCCTTAACCGTTTTTTCGATCTCACGCACGCGCGCATAATGCGCGTTCTTCTTGTCGTCGGTCCAAGAGAGAAGCATCGTCTTTTTGTCGACAAAGAAAAGCACGTTGTCGATGTGACCGCCTGTTTCGTCCTCGGGAAGTCCCTTTTCGATCCAAACGATCTGCTTGGATGCCGTGGCTTGCTTTAAAAGCGCCTCAACCTCTTCGGTCGAAAGCCCCGGGTTGCGGTTGTCGTTCACGATGGATTCGCGAATGGCAAAGAGCGTGCCGTTGCCGTCGGGGGCAATGTTGCCGCCCTCAAGAATTAGAGGCGAGGGGGTAAGTCCGTAGCCAAAGAAGGTGGAGATGGTCTTGTCGATGGCATCGTCGTCGTCCCAAGGCTCGTACAGTCCCGCGCCGTAGGAGTTAAAGCCAAAGGAAGCCAAGCTGCGCGTGCCGTCGTCGTGGTAAACGACGCTCGAAACGGTGTCGCGCGACCAGCAGTCGTTATACTTGAGCTCAAGTATTTCTACGCGCGGATCGAGCGGATATTCCTTTACCACGTCCACAAGCTCGGGTAATACGCCCATCACAACGCGCTCGTAAGGCACGATCGCGTTGGCAAGCGCCACCATCATTTTGCGGATGGGAGCGCAGCCCTCACGCCATACGTCATCGCGCGAGGGAAATAAAATTACGGTTGCGATTTGCTTTTCTACTTCTGCAGGTAAACGGCTCATTCACGTTTTCCTCTCTTTCTTTTCAGCAGTTCGCTCCCCGTCGCTTCGAGGATCTTTTCTGCCTCGGGATTAAGGTAGAGAAGATAGAAGAATGCATCGGAAAGTTCCTTCATAGTGTCGGTTCCGGGGTCGATATTATAGGTCGTTACGGTGCTGTCGTCCTTGCCGCTGACAAGACCCTGCCCCGTGGAATACCACGCGCCGCTAAGTCCCGTTTTCTCCACGAAGATCGCGAAGCTGTAACAAAGATGAAGCAGCTTATCCTCTCTCACGGGAACGGCGATGAGGTTGTCGCACGCGGCAGAAACGACCGCCTCGGGAATGTCCGTCACCTTTCCGTTCTTATCGTGATAGAACTGCATCCACGCGGCAAGACGGGGGAACTTTTTGCCGCCCTGCTGGTCCTTGTTGTCTGCGGTGTAGTCGAGCAAGAAGTTTACGAGCTTCTTGGACTCTGCCGCCGTCACGTCGGTGGCAACGCCCATCTGCCAATCCTCAAGCCGCTTGATGCGCTCAAGGTAGGTCACGCGCACGTGGAGCGCGTCGAGAAGCACGGTGTTGACCGTCTTGCGCGATTTTTCAAGAAGCGCAACGAATTCCGAAATAAAGCGGATGAATTCGTACGAGGTTTCGATCTGTGCGTCGTAGGAGTAGCGCTCCGTTTCGCCGCGAAGCCAGTCGATAAACTCCTCGGGAACGCCCAAAACCTCGCGAAGCGCGGAGTAATCGAAGAAGTTTTGTGCAAGGTCGGACGCGAAGAACTCATTGAAAATATCCTTGTCGCGCTCATCTTCAATGTTGTATTGCTCAAAAAGATCGTCCACCGTTTTGCCGTTGAACTCTTGGAAGAAGACATCCACCTTGTTTCGCGTGCAGAACTCACTGCGAATGAGGCGCGTCACCTCTTTACGGCTTTCGGGTGTCTTTGCGATGAAGTCCTTGATCTTGCGGAAGGCGGCATCTCGGTTTGCCTCTTCCTCGGCGGGTATGTAGTAGTAATACTTGACGCCGTTCTTCTTGGGATCAAAGGTCTTATATACGCCCTTGCCCGCCTCGTTGCCGAGCAGGTTGGTGGCGATGATCATACAAGAGTAGGTATTGCAATCGTATTCGATCAGCTCGTTGGATAGCACGTGGGTTTCGCGCAAGCTGTCCGTGCAGACCTCGGTCGAGCCCTTAATGTCGTCGCTGATGGTGTTTGCGGTACACTTGCCGCGTACGCAACGGTTGAGAAGCTCGTTGAACTTCTGCGACCTTTTGACGTTCTCCGCCTTTCTCTTGATGTTCTCAAAGACGGCGTTGACGTATTGCTCGCGGATCTCCTCACAGATGAGGGAAAGCTCTTCCTCGGTGGACGAGGCGTTGTAGCGGCGCACGATAATCTCCTTCTTGATCTCTGCGAGCTTCATCACGTCCTTGGGGATCTCGTCCATCTTGGTGTCGTCAACGATGATGGGGAAGATCTTGATGTAGGGGCGCGTCGTGTCCGAGGTCTTCATACGCATCACCTGCTCAAGCTCATCCTTGACCTCTACGGAATAGAGGGAATTCTTGGACATCAAGAAAACGAGAACGCAGCAGCTCTCAAGCGCGCGCCGAATGGTCTTGCGGTAGTCGTCGCCGCCGATGTTGGTGTCCTTTCCGTTGTGCTGGTACATACACCAGTGATTGATCTTCATAGCATCCAAGCGCTCGACAAGCCGCATCGCCACGTCCTTGTCCTTGCTGGATAGAGAGGTAAAAATGGAGTTTCGGTCAAGGCTGACCGTTTCCACCAGTTTGCCGTAATCTAGCATACCTTGCTCCTTTTGCTTCGTTTTGCGCGTGCTTGCGCACGCAGTATATATAATATATCATTATAAGTATATCATTTTTTGCGTTTTTGTCAAGTGCTTTGTAGAAAAAAAGCACTTTCCGCAGGGAAAAAGAAAAGCCCTCGCAGGGCGAGGGCAAAGGGTCATTCCATTAAGCGCAAAAGAAAGGCGTTTTCCGCTCCCGTGACCTTGTGATCGGAAGCAAGAATGCAAAGGCAAAGGGTGCAAAGCGCGCGCTTGCCCTTTTTGTCAAGGCTGTCGACAACGCGGTCGGTCGCCGCGCGCATTCCCTCACTCTTAAAGCGCTCGGTCAGGCGCGAAAGATGCTCACGGGTGAACTCTGCGGAAAACAGCTCCGACATAAAATCAAGCTCCTCGTCCGAGAGGGCGCCATCCGCCCCCAAGGCAGAAGCAACGACGGCGGAAAGAAGCTCTTTTTCGCTCCCTTCCTTTAAGGCGCGCAAAGAGAGAAGCGCCTCGGCGGCACTCTTTCTTGCGGTAGAAAGCAAGGACGTGCGGCTGGACGCGGTATACTGTTTCAGCAGACTTTGAAGCTCGGACATCGTGACACCTCTGTTTCGTGTTTTCTTGCTTCCATTGTAGCACGCACCCGCGCGGGTTGTCAATCAATTTTGGGAAAAAAGTTGCAATTTTCGTAAGACTGTGTTACAATAAAAGGGAATAAAACAGACGGGAGAGAATTCGTATGAAAAAGTATATTCTCGCTTTGGATGAGGGAACGACGAGTGCCCGCGCCATCCTCTTTGATAAGGATGCTCGCGTCGTGTCCGTCGCGCAAAATACTTTTCCCCAATATTATCCCGAGGCAGGGTGGGTAGAGCAAGACCCCCTAGAGCTTTACGCCGCCGAGTACGCCGCCCTCACCGAGTGCATTGCCAAAAGTGGCATCGACCCTCACGAGATCGCCGCCATCGGCATCACCAACCAAAGAGAAACGACGGTCGTTTGGGATAAAAAAACGGGCGAGCCCATCCATCCCGCCATCGTTTGGCAGTGCCGTCGTACGGCGGACATCTGCGAACGGCTCACGTCGCAAGGACACGGCGCGTACGTCAAGGAAAAAACGGGGCTTCGCATCGATCCTTATTTCAGTGCCACCAAGATCGCGTGGATCCTAGACCGCGTCAAGGGAGCGAGAGAACGCGCCGAGCGCGGCGAGCTTGCCTTCGGCACGGTGGATACTTGGCTTCTTTACAAGCTGACGGGAGGCGCCGTTTTCGCCACGGACAGAACCAACGCCTCGCGCACGATGCTTTGCAACGTTCATACGGGAGATTGGGATGACGGGCTCCTTAAAATCTTTGGCGTTCCGCGCGCAATGCTCCCCGAGATCCGTTCCAGCAGTGAAATTTACGGCTACCTTGACTGTATGGGTGCGCGCATTCCCATCGCGGGCATCGCGGGTGACCAGCAGTCCGCCCTCTTCGGGCAAGGGTGCTTTTCCGCGGGAGATGCAAAAAACACCTACGGCACGGGATGCTTCTTGCTTGCCCATACGGGCAACCGTCCCGTTACGAGTCGCGAGGGAATGCTCACCACCGTCGCCGCCACCGAAAAGGGAAGAGATATCGAGTACGCGCTTGAGGGAAGCGTGTTCGTTGGCGGTGCTGTCATCAGCTGGCTCAAAAACGAGCTTCACCTCATTCACGCCGCAGCCGACAGCGAGTATTTTGCATCGCGCGTCGCGGACACGGGCGGCGTTTATATCGTTCCCGCCTTTGCGGGGCTCGGCGCGCCCGTTTGGGATATGCACGCGCGCGGCACCGTGGTGGGGCTCACCGCAGGCACGGGCAGAAATCACCTTATCCGCGCAGCCCTTGAATCCATCGCCTATCAAACGGACGACGTGCTATGTGCTATGAACCGCGATATGGCGGCGCTCGGAATGGCGGGCATCACCACCCTCAGGGTGGACGGCGGTGCCTCGCGCAACGACCTTCTTATGCAAATCCAAAGCGATATCTCCGCCGTTCCCGTTTTGCGTGCAGAGAATGCGGAAGCCACGGCGCTCGGCGCCGCGTTCCTGGCGGGGCTCGCAGTCGGCTTCTTTGAAAGCAGGGAAGCACTGCCTGTAAAATGTAAAGAAAAGATTGCTTTTGAACCGAAAATTGACAACGATGAGCGACAAAAAAGAAAAGACGGATGGGCAAGAGCAGTACGTGCCTGTCGCGCCTTTTCGAGTGTTTATGAAAGCGAGGAAATTTAAATGGGAGTCTTTATTACCTCTTTGCGCGTGCCGTCCTCCGACGGGATTCATACCCTTGCGGGAATTGCCGCCGTGCCTTCGGGCAAGCCCCGTGCGATCCTACATATCGTACACGGAATGACCGAGCATATCTCCCGTTATACACCCACGATGCGCGCCCTTGCCGAAAAGGGCATTCTGTGCGTCGGCTACGATAACCTCGGTCACGGCTATACCGCAGGAAAGGGAGAACACGGCTTCATCGCCGAAAAGGACGGCGACGAGCTTCTCATCAAGGACGTTGCCCTCTTTGCCGCCGCCGTTAAGGCGCGCTACGGCAGCGACCTTCCCTATGTCTTGATGGGGCACAGTATGGGCTCCTTTATCGTTCGCCTTGCCGCCGCCAAGACCTTCCGCCCCGATAAGCTCATCATTATGGGCACGGGCGGCAAAAATCCCGTGGCAGGCGTCGCCCTTGGGCTGATCGCCCTCAATCGCAAATGCTACGGGGCAAAGCACGTATCCCCCTTTATCGACAAGCTCGCCTTCGGAAGCTACAACGACCGCTTTAAAAGCGAGGGGAACGAGCGCAATCTTTGGCTCACCACCCGCGCCGACATTCGCAAAAAATATGCCGCCGATCCTCTTTGCACCTTCCGCTTTTCCATTGCCGCAATGGGCGACTTGATCCGCCTTTTAAAGAAAAGCAACGATGCCGCTTGGTACGCCGCGCTGGATAAAGATCTCCCCGTTCTTCTCGTATCGGGAACGGACGATCCCGTCGGCGCCTTCGGTAAGGGCGTCAAGGAAGTCTACGACAAGCTCATCGCTACCGACCACAACGCCAAGATCAAGCTCTACGAGGGCGCCCGTCACGAGATCCTAAACGATCACTCGCGCGACGAGGTCGTCGCCGACCTGCTTGCATTTATCGAGTAAAAGTAAACAAATCCATACAAAAAGAGCCGTTTTCTTGCGAAAACGGCTCTTTCCTTTACTTCCTGTCGTATGCAGGATTAAAGGCGTAAAAGTTTTTCGAGTCCATTCTGTCCTGTGCGATGCGAAGCGCGTCGCCAAAGCGCTGATAATGCACAAGCTCACGCTGGCGCAGGTACTTAATGGGATCGCGCACGTCGGGATCGTCCACAAGACGCAAAATGTTGTCGTAGGTCACGCGCGCCTTTTGCTCTGCCGCTAAGTCCTCGTTCAGGTCAGCGATCACGTCCCCCTTGATGCCCACGTACTTCATATCAAAGGGCACGCCTGCGGCACTCTGCGGATACAGCCCCGCCGTATGGTCCACAAAATAGATGTCCATACCTGCGCGCTTCATCTCCTCGGGGGATACCCCCTTCGTCAGCTGATGCAGGATGGCGGCGATCATCTCAAGGTGTGCAAGCTCCTCTGTGCCCACGTCCGTTAAAATTCCAACCACCTCGCCGTAAGGCATCGAATATCTTTGATGCAAATACCGCATCGAAGCGGCAAGCTCTCCGTCAGGTCCGCCAAGCTGGCTGATGATCACCTTCGCGATCGCGGGGTTCGGGTTTTTGATCTTAACGGGGTATTGCAGCTTTTTGTCATAGCTCCACATAAGTTAATTCGCCTCCTTTTCCCAAGGCCAAGGCCCGTCGATCCATTTCCAATGCGCGCCGTCGCAAGCCTCGTTATTCGTCAGCGGTCCGTACTTTTTCTCGTACTCCGCACGCAAACGCGCGGCGATCTCGCGGTGTCGGCAATAGTACGCGAGGGCGTGGCGGCAATCGGGATGCCCGTCAAGATAAAGCACCGCCTCGTAGACGGCAAAGTCCTCTGCTTGAAGCCTGCGAAGCAGGCGTGTACGCTCGTCACACATCACGCTTTCCTCCCATCGCCGAAAAAGGGCTTGTCAAGCGCCGTAAAGATGGTGCCGCGCCCAAGCCCTTCGTCGGGCTCGTATAGCTTTTCAAAGGCTTGCTCGGGTGAGTACACCATCGCAAGCGACGCCCCCGCCAAGGGGTCGTTTCCCGTTGTGCAGGGGGAAGGGGTATGGCAGTTGCCGATTGCGTCCCCCTCGCCTCTTTCGCCGTTTGTGACGCGGCGACAGCGGCAGCCGCAGCCGTTTTCCCCAAACAGCGGATAAAAAATGTCTTTCGATTCCACGGAAGTCACTCCTTTGTAGTTATGGGCTCTCGCCCATATACATCATATGACGCAAAAGAAAACCCGTTCCCGCAGAGGACGCGCCTGCGTCTTGACAATTTTCAAGGCGCGTGATATAATTTATCTTGTAAAAACCTTATATTTTGGGAGGCAATATGAAAAAAATACGCACGTTTGCCCTGACAGTTTTACTTTTGCTTTGCTTTACTTTGCTTTTTGCTTGCAACGATGCCCCCGATCTCGACGGCGACGGTGGCAAAGACCCGACACCCGATGGAGAAAATAGCGGCGAAAACGGCGGCAATTCGAACGAAAACGGCGGCGAAAGCGCGCTTTCCGAATACGGAGATAACGTCGTCGATTACGATGCGCTTTTCGGGGGGAATGACAATGACTAAAACGATTAGATTCTTCCTTGCCGCACTTTTCCTTGTCCTCTTTTCCTTGGCGCTCGCCCTTACCGCAAGCGCACAGGGGTATCACAACGTATATCCTGCACCCGCAAGCGACGCGGAAGAAACCCTGATCACCGCCGAGCCGCTTTCCGTGCGCGACGGGGATGGCATCGTCGGCATTACGGCACGCTATTCTGTCAACCGTGAAGCCCTCGCGACGCTTGAAGCGGACTATAAGGTCACCTTCGGCGTTCTCGTTGCACGCGCCAAGGACGGCTACACTCAAACCAACCTTACCCTCACCTACGACAAGGCAAGCGGAAGCCTTCAAGCTCCTCTACACGCCGCGGTGCGTACCGTATACAGCACGGGCGGCGCGCACACCGTCGACGGAACCTTTCTCACCGCAGAGAAGACCGCCTTTTCCGCCACCCTCAATATTGGCACGAAAACGGTGGATCGCTCCCGTGACGGTGCCGTGCATCTCGCCTTCCTTCTTCTTGAGGATCCGGACGGCATAAAAGAGCCCCGCTTCCTTTATATCGGGCGCAAGGGAACCTCGTTTGGCGCCACTCCCTCGCTAGAGGGCGCCGC
Organism: Eubacteriales bacterium; assembly: GCA_045602305.1. Taxonomy (GTDB): domain Bacteria; phylum Bacillota; class Clostridia; order Oscillospirales; family CAG-272; genus UBA1740. Next base: position 12,039 of record JAZSBJ010000062.1, read on the forward strand.
ACAGTACGAATATAACAAAAACAAGGATGATGCTACCGTGCAAGAAGCCTACCTTTCTTTTCTTAAGGAACAAATGAAAAGCACCGTTGACGACGTTGCCTCGTTGCGCGTCTTGACCGCCGGCGACAGAAGCGCCGCGGCAACCTTAGAGGACGGCGAGCGCGCCATTTGGGTGCAATATTTGCCGAACAAAGATCCTTACCCCAACGCCACCGACGCACTAAAAGAGAACATTCGCGCCGCATACATCTATTATCCGCTTGATTTTGACCCCACCACCAAGGGGGCAAGCGAGCTTGTGGAGATGGGTGTCAAGCGTGTTTTTGCCTATATCGGAACCGTCCTTGAAGCAAATTCCCCCGCCCTCGTCTGCGTTCACGGCGGCGGCGGTCACGCATACGCCCGCTACGTCCACGAGGCGATGAAGAACGGCTATAGCGCCATCGCCATCGATACCGAGGGACATCACAATACCACGGGCGGCACGATGGGAGAATACAGTGAGGACGAGAAGAGCTACATTCCCGATACGCTCGGTCACATCGGCAAGGACGGCTTTGCAAACGCCGAAAAGTCGCTGTCCGAGCAATGGCTTTACTACGCCGTGACGGATACCGCACTTGCCAACAGCGTGCTTCGCTCGCTTCCCACGGTCGACGCGGAAAAGGTAGGCATCACGGGCATCTCTTGGGGCGGTCTTGTCACGACGACAGCCCTCTGCTATGACCACAGATACGCCTTTGCCGCCCCCGTTTACATCAGCTTCCATATGACGGAAAGCTACGGCACGTCGCTTGGCGGCATTGTGGAAGAGGGCTTTGCCTCTCGTCTTTGGCAGGACGCTTCGCTCCTTTCAAAGTGCCCCGTTCCCACGATGATCATTTCCTCGGAATCGGATATGTTCGCCTCGGTCGACACCATTTCCAAAACGGCAAAGGATCTTCCAAACGCCTTCATCACCGTCAAGCCCGATCTTAACCACGGTCAGCAATACGGCGCATCCCTTGCCGAAATCTATCATTTCGGTCATACCGTGCTTGGCACGGCGGACGGCTTCGTAACCCCCGAAAATGCCCCCACCAAGGAGATGGGCAGAGAATATACGCTCTCGCTTCGCGTTCCCGAGGGGGGCACCGACGTCTACGCCACGCTCTACTACCGCACATCTCCCCTCGCGCCCTACAAAGCACATAAGGCGCTCGAGTTTTACGCCGAGGATCTCCTCGTCAATGAGGATGGCACGGTAGAGGTCACCGTTCCCGAGGACGCGTGCCTGTATTTCCTTTCCTTCTCGTATTTCAATGAGGAAGTGTACAACCGCAAGGCAGGCACTCCTTATATCGATTCCGACCACTATGCGCGAGGATATCTCTACTCCTCGACCGATCTCGTTTTTTTGAATGAATGATATGACGATAGAAGCACTAATGAAAAGGGTAGGGTGCGAGGGATATCCCGCCCGTTGGGAAACGCTTTACGAAAGCGTGAAAGCCGATTTTAAAGAAAACGGCTGTCCCTACCTCGCCCCCGCCTATTACGACGATCTCGCGGCACGCTACGGCATATTCCGCGAAAACCTCGCCCTATACAAGGAAGCCGCCGCCCTCGTGCGCGCGGATGGCGACCTTGCTCTTCTTTTCCATCTCCTTTGCCGCGCGCTTGAAAACCGCGCCACCGCCTACGAGGAAACGCTCGCCCTCAAGCTCCCCAAAAGCCTCAAGGGAGAGCATCGCCTCGCCCTCGATATGCTCGAGGCGCTTGCCATCTTCTCCGAGATCCCCGATTGCTACGCCACGCTAAAGAGGATAGGGCTTCCCGAGGACTATATCCGCGAAACGCTCTCGCGCCTCGAATACGGCGTCACCGAGTATCGCGAGCGAAACGGCGGCGCTCCTGGCTATGGGCTTTTGTATTGGAATCAGCGTATCATTGACGGAAAGCTCTTTCGCGTCGGTCGCCTTGAGCTTGAGCTGCACGAGGGATGTCCCGCAGGTGCCGCCGTCTTTGAAAACGCAAAGGGCGAGAGATTTGCCCTCGCTGACGGCGTAAAGCTCCACAAAAGCGGCTATGCCCACGGCGGCATCTTCCACGAGGACGAAACGGACGCTTGGGTAGCACCCATCACCGAAACCGACACCGCCTACGAGGGCTATCCCTTTGACGGCAAGGGCTTTGTGCTTCGCGAAAAATGCACCTTAAAGAAGTGCGAATGGCGCCCCATTCTCACCAAAAAGGATAACGTCATCAGCATTCATATTCCCGCAGACGGCAAGCTCGACGCCACCGCCGTCACATCCACCTACGCCGAGATGAAGCACTTTCTGAAGACCTATTTCCCCCACTTCGATTACAAGGCGTTTTACTGTGCCTCGTGGCTTCTTGACCCCACGCTCGAAGCACTCCTTGGCGAGGGCTCCAACATCGTCAAGTTCGGCAAGGGCTATCGCCGCTTTATCGCCCTCGACGGCGGCTACGGCGTCTTCTATTTTGCCTTCAAGGTCACGGGCAAGCCCGGCACCGATTACCCCTTTGACGACCTGCCCGAGCACACCCGCCTCTTGCAGGCGATCAAAAACCACTACAAAAGCGGCAAGGGCATCTACGCCGTATCGGGCGTCTTTTTTCCTGATGAAGTGGAGTAACAGAAAAAAGAAAAAGCAGGGCAAAACGCCCTGCTTTTTTGCGCGGTGGCGGAGAAGGAGAGATTTGCCCTTCCTGAAATATAGTCGCCCGCGCCCCTCGGCATAGCCTCACGGCTTGAGCTCCTTATTTCAGTTACGGCTCGCAAAAAACGGTTATTAACCGTTTTTTGCTTCGCCGACCCGCGCCGTGACCGGCGCTCGCAAATCTCTCCTTCCCGCCACCAAAAATAAAAGCAACCACCGAATGGTGGTTGCTTTTATTTGGCGGAGAAGGAGAGATTTGAACTCTCGCGCCGGATAAGCCCGGCCTACATCCTTAGCAGGGACGCCTCTTCGGCCACTTGAGTACTTCTCCATAGACAGACTCCCGATTTCAAGTCTGCCATACCATTATACACAAGAAAAGCACAAAAGTCAAGCCCTTTTGAGAAAAAAGAAAATAAAATTCCGCCTTGTTTCAAAGGGGAAAACAGCGTTATTCAAAACGCGTGCCCAGCACATCTCCCATACGCACCTCAACCTCTTTCCCCTCTTCGGTTTGCAAGAAGAGATGCTCGTTTAACCGTACGGTGTCTTTTTGGAGAAGCAGGACGATGGTAGAGCCCCCGTAAAGGAAGGTCCCTTTTTCTTCACCGCGCGCAAAGGTGTGCGCGCCGTGCAGGTTTGCGATCTTGCCGACGAGAAGCGCGCCGACCTCGATCTGCGTGACGGTGCCAAAGTTTTCGGTTTCCATCACGGTGTATTCGCGGGCGTTTTGGAGAAAGACGGGAAAGCTCTCAAGCGCAATGGGGCGCACGGTGTGCAATTTGCCCTTGAGAAAGACGTTCTCGCCCTTCGTTCCGTTATCAAGATAAATATAGCGGTGGTAATGATGTACGCAAAGACGGAAAACGAGCGCCGTGCCGCCCTTGTATGCGTCTTTAAGCGCCTCGTTGCCGCCGAGGAGTCCCGACACGCTGTAATCGCTCCCCTTGATGTGAAACACGCTATCGTCCTTGATGGGGTATGCCGAGAGGTACGCGTCGCAAGGGGCAATGAAAAGCGTGCCATCCTTTGGAATGGGGCGCTTCTCGGGACGGATCCTTCTTGTAAAGCAATCGTTAAAGGAGCGATAACGCGCGTCCTCGTAATCCGAAAGCAGAATGCCGTTCTTCTTCACAAAGCGACCGATGAGGGGACGCGAAAGGGAAGAGGACATAAATGCGCCCACACATTTTGAGATGGCAGGCGATACGAGTGGTCTTAAAAAAAGTCTGCCGAGGGCGGTGTGATACAGAAAGCGAAGCGACGCGCTTTCCTTTGCCTTCTTTTCCTTCATAGTTAAAGCAGATATGCGAGCAGAAGCAAAACAAACTCGACCGCCCCAATGCCTACCATAATAAGCACGCCGCGCAATCCGGGCTTCTTAAGCTGAAACTTTGCAACGAAAGCGATGGCGCAGATCGCCATTACGGCAAAATAGATGGGCGTGATGTCAAAGAGCTTTGCCTTGTCAAGAATAAAATCAAGAAGCAGAATGGTGGGGAAGATGAGGGAAGCGGACGTGATGGGAAGTCCGTAGTAGTACTTTCTCGCACCCGTTTCGGTTTCCTGCCGCTTTTCTTCCGTCACGTTGAAGTAGGCAAGGCGGATCATACCAGCAAGCAGATACAGCGCCATCACAGCAACGAGAAGCACGAGCGTTACCTTGCCGAGCGCGGGCTCTACCTGCATTGCGACGAAGAGATCGCGCTTTAAGAGCGCCGCACCGATACAAACGGGAAGCACGCCAAAGGCAACGATATCCGAAAGCGAATCGATCTGAATACCAAAAGCACACTCCTCGGGCGTACGGTCGGTCTTGGTGCGTGCCACCTTGCCGTCAAAAGCGTCGCAAAGTCCGCAGAAAAGCAAGAAGCACATACCGACGTAAGGATGTCCCGCCCCCCCGAGAGAAGTAACGATGCCAAGCCCTGCCGACATCAGGGAAAGATAGGTCAAAAGCGTAGTATAGTTATAAAAGCCTAGCATATTGTGCCCCTTTCATTATGCAAAGTTTATTGTCAATCGTTTTTGGGTGCGTCCTCTTCCGCCAAAGCCGCGTTGCGCTTTGCGCGCATAGATTGCTGCAAGCAACGGAGAAGAAAGGAAACGCCGCAAAGGATCACGCAAAGATAGAAGGAGATGGAGCGCGTGAGAAGCTCAAGGTTGGTGGCAAGCACGCCATCCCCAAACAGCTCCGAAAACACGTCAAGCATCAGTCCGTCCGCAACGCCCATTGCGCCCGGAATCGGAATGTAGTTTGAGCCGAGAACGACCATACACTCCGCACTCCACACATCAAGCGAGAGAGAAGCGGCACCGCCCGCCGCGAGAAACGCGAAGAGCGCAACGGCGATCAGCATACCGCGCTGTAAAACGTTGTAGAGCAGTGCTTTTGCAAGCATTCCGCGATTCTTGCCGATCGAGCGAACGCATTCCTCGTAAGAATCGATGGACGCGTTGAGCTTTTCTCTCTTCTTCTCCACACGGCGGATCAAGCGGATCTTTGCCAAAAGCGAAAGGAGCTTGTTGCCGAGGAAGCGCAGAATGGAAGCACGGCGCAAAAGGAGAATGAAAATGACGGCGAGTCCCGCTTGCATCACAATGCCCAAAAGAATGAGCACTCTCGAGGCGAGCGTGAAATGCAAAAATACCGAGGGCGCGGCGATAAAGGTGAAAATTCCCAAAATGATGATGGAAAAGGTGTACATAATCAGATTGAGCAGAAGCGCCACAGTCACCGTAGACCCGGGAATCCCGTCACGGATCATCAAAAGCGCGCTCGCAGGCTGTCCGCCCGTCGCCGAGGGGGTGATGGCGGAAAAATAAATGTCAGCGGCGGAATAGCTGTATCCCTCGCCGAGCGAGCGACGGTAGCCAAGACCGCGGCAGATCACAAGAAGCGCGTAGCCCTCAAAGAAAATGTAAAGGATCATTGCAAGGAAAGCGGCGGCAAGCCACCCCCATTGTAACGTGCCCAAAAAGCTCCAAAAGACACGGAAGGAAAAGTTTTGGGTCTGCGAGGTGACTGCCCACACTGTAAGAACGGCAATAAGGACGAACGCTATCGTCCAAAGCGCCTTTTTTCGCAGGTTGTCGGGGTGGTGCTTAGCACCTGCATCGACAGTGACCGCATCCCTTTTGTTTTTTTTGTTTTTAAACATCAATTTCCTCGTGTATCCGTATTTATCTGCGTACAGCAGACAAGAACATACCAATTTATTATATCATAAAAACGATCCTTTGTCAAGGCATAAAGCGCCTTTTTCAAGCGAAAAGACGGGCGTTCCGAGAAAAGTCGGAACGCCCGTCCAAAAAGCCCTTTTATATTCAAGGAAGCGGATATTCGCCCGCCGTCAGCGCGATGATCAGATCAAGGTCGTCGGGCTGGACTTTTGCCTCGTGCGCCGTGCGGCAGCGCGAGGTAGCGCCGCATTTTTCACAGCGATGCTCAAGCACGTACCCTCTTTTGGGGTGCGGCTCGGCGCGCACGGGGCGTAGAGGTCCGCCGCAGGTGTTTGCCCGATCCCCGGGATTCACGTCCACGTGCAAGGAATACAAGCAAAAGGGGCAATGGTTTCTTGAGGTGTAGCCAAGTGGCAAGACCTCGCGCCCGCAGTGGGCGCAAACAAAGCCGCTGTCGTTTTTGGTAAAAAGTGCAGTTTCCATAACGCTCCTTATTTTCCTACGCAAAACTTGCCGAAGATTCCCGCGACCACGTCGTCGCTTACGCCTCTTCCGTCCGTTTCCGCAAATGCGGAAAGCGCGCCCTCGAGGTCGGTGAGTGCGGCGTCAATCGCAAATCCCGCGCGAAGCGCCTCGGCGGCGGTGGACAGGCACTCGCACCCCCGAAGCAGAGCAGCGTGACTGCGTGCCGAGAAGAGAACGGCGTCCTCTCCCAAACGAATGTCCCCGTCCGTAAACAGACGGTCAACGAGCGCAGAAAGTGCGGAAAGGTCGCCCACCTTTGCGGAGAAGGGAAGAATGTGGGATGCGTGCTTCGCAAGGCGCGATGCGTCCCACTTTTGGGGAAGATCGCTCTTGTTTAAGAGAATGATCTTCTCGCCCGAAAGCGTGTCAAGAAAGGAAAGAAGCTCCTCGTCCTCGCCGTCAAAGGGAGAAGAGGTATCGAAAAGCGCGAGAACGAGCGAAGCCTCGGCGGCGGCTTCCTTGGCACGGGAAACGCCGATTTTCTCTACGGGGTTGTCCGTTTCGCGTACGCCCGCCGTGTCCGTCAGACGCAAAAGCACCCGTCCAAGCGGCACGGTCGATTCAAGCAGGTCGCGCGTCGTGCCCGCAAGCTCGGTGACGATGGCGGCATCTCTGCCGCAAAGCAGATTGTAAAGACTGCTTTTTCCCGTATTCGGCTTGCCAAGCAAGACTGTCTTGATTCCCTCGGTGACGGCGCGTCCCGTCTTATAGGTGGAAAGCAAGCGGCGCGCACGCGCTTCGGCGCTCTCTGTGCGCGCAAGGATCTCCTCGGTCGAAAGCTCCGCCAAGTCCTCGTCGGGATAATCGATCTTGGCACAAAGGGAAGAAAGAAGATCCGCGATCTCATCGTAAAGAGATGCAAGTGCTTGGGAGAGCTTGGAACGGGAATCCCGCTTGAAGAGCTTGATCTGCGCCATACTCTTGGCGTCCAAAAGCTCCCCGATCGCCTCTGCCTCGGAAAGCGTGATCTTGCCCGCCGCATGCGCGCGTCGGGTGAATTCTCCCTTTGCGGCAGGATGTGCCCCCGCCGCGTAAAGCGCGCTGAGAATGGCACTTGTGATCAAAGCACCGCCGTGGCAGGTGATTTCCACCGTATCCTCGCCCGTATAAGAGGCGGGCGCACGGAACACGGTCAAAAGCACGTCGTCAACGGGCTCTCCCTCAAAATAGAGGTCACCGTATGCGGCGTAGCGCGAGGGAAGCATAGAAACGGCGCTGCCGTTTTTCGCGCGAAAAACGCGCTCCGCGACGGCAACGGCATCCTCACCCGAAATACGGATAAGGGCAACCCCGCCCTTACCGGGCGGGGTCGAAAGTGCGGCTATGGTTCGATCAAAGATCTGCATCATCGGATGCGGGCGCCTCGGTCACTACCTCTGCGCTCTCCTCAAGAAGCGTGTCTTCCTCGGGCAGCGTTTCCTCTGCCGCAGGCTTCTTTGCCTCGGTCAGGTAGATCACGATCTTACGGTTGTTGTCCGAGCCGATGGAGTTGGTGGCAACGCCCTCAATTCCTTGAATCTCAGAGTGAATGATGCGACGCTCGTAGGCGCTCATAGGCTCAAGCATCACGTTGCGGTGATTGCGGAGTGCCTTTGCCGCCATCTTGCGTGCAAGTGCGCGCAGGGTTTCCTCACGCTTTGCGCGATAGCCCTCAATATCAATGGTAACGCGGCGACGGTCGCGACCGCCCTCTGCGTTCTTCTTGGTGCTTGCAAGGTTGGCAAGATACTGGAGAGAATCCAGTGCTTCACCGTGATGACCGATCAGCATCGAAGCGTCTTCGCCCGTAATGGTGATGCGGCGGGAGTTGTCCTCACAGTGATACAATGCAACCTCGGCGTTGATGCCAAGATGCAAAACGAGCTGCTTTACGAAATCGAATGCAAGGTCCTCACCCTCACCCACGGTCACGGGCTCCATCTTAAGCTCCGTTTCGGGAATGACCGCCTCGCGGGGGAGTGCGGGCTCTGCGGGGGGAACGAAATCGCTCAAGGAAGCGGATGCGCCTTGGCGCTTTCCGCCGCGACGGCGACGGTTGTTTCTGTTCTTCTTTTGACCCTGTCCCGATCTCTCGGTTGCGCCCTTATCTTCCTTGCGGACGGTGGGCGTGCCGTGCTGACGGGGGGCTACGGTATCGGGAAGCTCGATCCAAGCGCGCACCTTGGTGGGGCGTGCGCCGATGCCGAAAATACCGCGGCTGCCGAGATCCACGATCTCAACGGACATATCGGTAATATCACTGACGCCGAGTGCTACCATTGCATTTTCATACGCCTCGTTTGCGTCTTTTCCTGTTGCGAGAATTTCTTTTATCATAATGCTTTTACCTTTATTAATTTGAATTATTTTTTCTTTTTTCTCTGTCTTTGGTGCGACTGCGAGGGGGTGTTCTGCGTGGGCTTGGGTCTAGCAACGGTGGGCGCTTGCGCGTCGTCATCGTCGTCAAACTTCGAGCGAATTCTCGGCACGTAAACGTCGTCGTCATCGTCGTCGTCAATGTGGTGCAGCGACTTTGCGCTGTAACCGCCCTGACGCATTGCGGCGCGGTTGGCGTTGGCTCTTTCCTTTTCCGCCTTCAAAATAGCGCGGATCTCTTCCTCGGTGTAGGTGGGAAGCGGCATTGCCTTGGAAAGAATGAACTGCTGGATAACGCCGAGAATGGACTGATAGATCCAGTAAATACCGAGAAGTGCGGGCAGCTTAAAGGCAAACCAAAGCGACATCAAGGGCATCATAAGGTCCATAATGATGCCGGACGTGCGCGTTTCGGGCGTCTGTGCCTGCGTTGCGGGGTTTTGACCCATCAGCTTGCGCGAGATCTTCATCGACGCGTAAGAGGAGAGTGCGGTGAGAATGGGAATGAGGAGATAGAAGGACCAGCTGAGCGAGGGCGTAACACCCATATTGAGCCCAAAAAGGTTCAGGTTGATATTCTCCATCAAGGACCATTGCTCGGCGGCAATGCCTGCACCGCCAAGTCTTTGCGCCTCGGCGAGAATGCTCAGCTGGCTCGCCTGTGCCTCAGCCGTGGGGAAGAGCAGCTTGCTGAGCGCTGCAATGGTTTCCTCGGAAAAGCTGCAAAGGTGGGTCAGGGGGTTTTGAATGATGTTATAAAGAATGATGATGATGGGAAGCTGAAGGAGCATAGGAAGACAGCCCGAAAGGGGAGAGTAGCCCTCCTCCTGTTGGAGCGCCATCATTTCCTGCTGCTTCTTTTGCAGCGTCTTCTGGTCGGTGCGACCTGCATATTTCTTTTCGATTGCCGCCATCTTGGGACGGAGCTTGGCACCCTTGATCTGCGTCTTTTGCTGCTTGATGGACATAGGAAGCAGAATTGCCTTCACTACAATGGCAAAGAGAAGAAGCGCGACAGCGTAGCTTCCCGTAAAGTTAAAGAGCCAAAGGAGCTTGGCAAAGGGCCAAGAAATAATTTCAATGAAGCTCATTGTTTCATTTCGCGCGCCTCTTGATAGGGAAGAAGCGACGCGACCTTTCTTTTGCGTTTCTTTTCCAATACATAAGCATTGGATGATGCACCTTGTCCCTGATCGGGACCCTCACCCATCTTCTTGCGAAGGAGATCGATCCTTTTCCACGAAATGCGCCGCGGTACGGGGTCGTACCCGCATCCGCCAAAGGGATTGCAGCGGAAAATACGGCGTATGGAAAGGAATGCTCCCACGAAAAAGCCACGGTAGGTAAATGCCTCAAGGGCATAGGCAGAGCAGGACGGTGTGAACCTGCAGCAAGTCGGTTTGATGGGGGAGATAAATTTACGGTAAAACCGTATAAGCAAGCAAGCGATATGCTTCATTTGGCATCGGAACGGCGGGCAAACAGCCCGAGCTTGTCAAAGGCAAGGGAAAGCTCGAGAGCGATCTCGGTGCTTTTTTTGTCACGGGCACGTTCTCTTGCGGCGATCACGATAAGATAGCCTGCCTTGATCTCGTGCTCTCTTGCGACGGCGCGAAGCCCCTCACGGAGAATGCGCTTGACGCGGTTGCGTGTGACGGCGCCTCCCAGCTTCTTGGAAACGGTAAGTCCGATGCGATTGATCTTTGTCTTTTGGGGATTCTGTCTGCGGAGCATCTCTGCCTTTAAATCGGGCAAAAGGTATACCGCGACCGAGGGCGTCACCGCCCGTTTTCCCTTGGAATACGCTTTGGAATATAGGTGATTTTCACAAATGGCGTGAAATTTCATACTTTCTCCTGCGGGTTTGTTTTGGGTATGATATGAAAAAACTCCGATAAAACGCAAGGATGCACGTTATCGGAGAAATTTCACTTCATAGCGCACGAGCGATTAATAGGTGAGTCTGGCTCTTCCCTTGGCGCGTCTTCTCTTAAGAACTTTTCTGCCGTTGGCAGTTGCCATTCTCTTTCTGAAACCGTGCTCCATCTTTCTCTGTCTTTTCTTAGGCTGGTAGGTTCTTTTCACGAGTGGCACCTCCTTTATTCTTTTTGTTGTGGTTTGCGTGGTTTGAATGCTTCATTCCGCGCGTATTCATACAAAGACATCTTGTATTATATATAAAAAAATAGCGTTTGTCAAGTGTTTTTATAAAAAAAGTGGAAAAAAGAACGAAAAATCCCCGCCCGTGTGACGGGCGGGGCAAAGTGTCCTAAAAATCAATAATCCTTGGCGCGGATGCGGCGTCGAACGCAGAAGAAAACGACGGCAAACGCAAGGGCGGAAACGATCACAATGTCCGTAACGATGATCCAAGGCTCAATGGAGCTCTCGGATTTGAGCTTCGACCAAAGATCGTTTGTAAAATCGAGAAGATTTCCGTTTTCCTCGGTGTTGGCGATGGCGCGGAAGAAGGAAGTCTTTAACTTCTCGCTCTCAATCTCACCAAGGTCGGTGTAATCGTCGATCAAGACCTCTTTTCCGTAAAGGATCTCCATCGCGTCCTCGTGCCAATCGTTCATATACGCGATGTAGTCCTCGTTTTCACGAACCACGCGGTTGGGACAGCCGTAGCCGATATACATTGCATTCGCAACGGCAGGCTCTTCCGTCAGCATAAAGTCGATATACGCGTGCGCGGCATCGACGTTCTTCGCGCATTTGGGAATGCACATCGCGTCCACGAAGAAGTTGGTGCCTTCCTCGGGATAGTAAAAGGCAAGGGAATCGTTGGAGTCGTACATCGTCAGAAAATCGCCCGAATAGTAGGGCGCAACGTACGCACTTGCAGAGATCATCTTGTTAAAGATCTCGTCCATCACGTACGCCTGCACGAGGGGCTTTTGCCGCTTCAAAAGGTCAAGCGCCGTCGTCCACTTGGCGTGGTCCGTGGTGTTGACCGAGTAGCCGAGATGGTAAAGCGCCGTGCCAAAGGCGTCGCGCGGGTTGTTGAACTGCAAGATCTTGCCCGCGTACTTTTCATTCCAAAGCAGGTCCCAAGAGCCCGTATCCGCCTCATCCACGAATTCGGTGTTGTAGATGACACCCACCATCGAATAGGTGTAGGGGACGGAGTATTTCGCCTCGGGGTCGTAGGAATTGTACTCAGTAAAGAACTTTTCGTCGATGTTCGATTTGTTGGGGATCTTCTCAAAATCGAGAGGGATGAGCAGGTCTTCCGCAATCATACGCTCGATCATATAGTCCGAGGGAACCACGACGTCAAAGGATGCCGAGCCGCTGACGAGCTTGTTGTACATATCCTCGTTCGAGGGATAGGTCGAGTAGTTGACTTCAATATAGTAGCCGTACTCGTCTGCGAGGTTCGCGTTGAAGTACTCCTCAAAAAGGTCGTTCGTATCGGGAAGATCGTCCTCGCCGTCCGCGATATACTGTCCCCAGTTGTAGACGTTCAAGGTCACCGTGTCAAGGTCGTCCTTGGCGTCCGCAGGGAAGCACAAAAGCGCGGAAAGGAGCGAGAAAATCATCATAAAAGAAAGGATCTTTTTCATTTCTTCCTCTCCTTTCTCTCTCCTCTTGCCGCTGTGAGATTTGAAAGGATCAAAAGCGCAAGGATCACGATGACGAGAATGGTAAAGAGGGCGTAAATGTCGGGCTTGACGGGCTTCTTCGTGTAGTTGTAGATCAAAACGGGAAGCGTCTTATAAATGTCGCCGCCGTTGAAAAGGGAGATAACGAAGTCGTCAAGCGAGAGGGTGAACGCCATAATAAAGCCCGAAACGATACCGGGCAAAATGTTGGGCAGCTCCACCTTGAAGAAGGAAGAAAGGGGTGTACAGCCAAGGTCCTGCGCCGCCTCGGGCAAGAATTTGTCAAGCTGACGGATCTTGGGCGAAACGGAAAGGATCACGTAGGGCAGGTTAAAGGTCACGTGTGCAATGAGCAAGGTACCAAAGCCAAGCTCCACGTCCGACGCGCGGAAGATGTGATTGCTGATGAACACGAAAAGAAGCATCATCGAGATACCCGTGACGATCTCGGGGTTCATCATAGGAATGTTTGTCACGGCGTTGATGGCGCCCTTTGCGGCGCGGGAGCGCATTTTTGCAAGTCCCACCGAAACGAGCGTGCCGATGACCGTAGCCACCGCCGCCGAGCAAAGTGCGAGAAGCAGGCTGTTTTTGAGCGCCTCGAAAAGCTCGGGCTTCTCAAAAAGGGAAGCGTACCACTTGAAGGAAAAGCCCTCAAAGCTAGAGGTGCTTTCTCCGCTGTTAAAGGAGAACAGGATCAAAACGAGAATGGGCACGTAGAGAATGAAGAAAATGATGCCCATATAGGATTTGGCAAACCACTTCACGGCAAGATCCTCCCTTCTCCCTCTTCGCCGTCCGCAAAGCGGTTCATCACGGCGATGGAGAGCAAGAGCAGTACCATCATCACGAGCGAGATGGCAGCACCCACGTTGTAGGTGAGGGGGTTGGCAAACAAACGCTCAATGGCGTCGCCCACAAGTTCAAAGGTACCGCCGCCCAGCTTTTGAGAGATGTAAAAGGTGCTGATCGAGGGGACGAACACCATCGTCACGCCCGAAATGATGCCCGAGCGCGAGAGGGGCAAAACGACGCTCGTCATCACCTTAAGGCTGTTACAGCCGAGGTCCTGCGCCGCCTCAAGCACGCGCGGGTCGAGCTTGGACACCACGGTGTAAATGGGCAAGATCATATAGGGCAGAAAATCGTACACCATACCGAAAATAACGGCGCCCTTGGTGCCAACGATATGAAGCTCCGTGCCGAGAACGGTGTTGATCAGACCCCCGTCGTCAAGGAGCGCCATCATCGAATAGGTGCGAATGAGCAGGTTGATCCACATCGGGAGCATCGCCGCAAGCAAAAGCACTTTCTGATGGCGCGGCTTCGCGCGGGAGATGAAATACGCCATAGGGAAGCCGATCAAAACGCAAATCACGGTTGCGATCAAAGAAAGGCTGATGGAAAGGAAAAAGGTGTTCCCGTAATCGCCGAGTGCCCCAAGATTTTCAAACGTGAAGTTTCCGTTTGCATCGGTCAAGGCATAATAAAACACGAACAAAAGAGGGGCAACTATAAACAGAACGCTCCAAACGACGTGAGGGGCTGCTGCGGCGCGGGCAAAAAGCGATTTCGTCTTATTCACTGTCCGCCGCATCCTCCGTTTCCTCTTCCTTTTCGTCCTCGGCGTCAAAGTCGGGGTCGGAGAGCGTGTCCATCTCATCCGAGAAGGTGGAATAGTCGCCAAACTGTCCCGAGAACTCGGATTTCTTCATAATGTGAATGGCGTCGGGCTCAATATAAAGACCGATGGTCGCCCCCTCAGCCACAAAGTCCGAGGTTTCGATCATCCATTTAAAGCCGCCGATGTCGACGATGATCTCGTAGTAGTCGCCCTTAAAGGTAACGCCCGTCACCGTGCCCGAAAGCATACCGTTTTCGGGGCGCACGACGTCCACGTCCTCAGGGCGCACAACGACGTCCACGGGCTCGTTTGCGGCAAAGCCGCCGTCAACGCAGGTAAAGGTGTGTCCCGAGAAGCGCACGCGGCAATCGGCAAGCATCACACCGTCCACGATGTTGGATTCGCCAATAAAGTCCGCAACGAATGCGTTTTCGGGCTCGTTGTAAATGTCGGTGGGCGAGCCGATCTGCTGGATCACACCGTCTGCCATAACGACGACGGTATCCGACATCGAAAGCGCTTCCTCTTGGTCGTGGGTGACGTAAATAAAGGTGATTCCCGTTGCCTTTTGGATGGTCTTAAGCTCGTTCTGCATATCCTTGCGGAGCTTGAGGTCGAGCGCACCGAGAGGCTCGTCGAGCAAAAGCACGCGGGGCTTGTTGATGAGCGCACGCGCAATGGCAACGCGCTGCTGCTGACCGCCCGAAAGAAGATTGACGTTCTTCTTTTCAAATCCGCGCAGGGAAACGAGCGCGAGCATCTCGTGTACGCGCTCTGCGATCTCGGCGCGCGGCACCTTGGCTTGGCGCAGACCGAACGCGATATTTTCATAAACATTCAAATGAGGAAACAGGGCGTATTTCTGAAATACGGTATTGACGTTTCTTTGGTAGGGGGGAAGCTCGTTGATCCGCTTGCCGTCAAAGAAAACGTCACCCTCGTCGGGCGTTTCAAAGCCGCCAATGATGCGGAGCGTCGTGGTCTTGCCGCAGCCCGAGGGACCGAGAAAGGTAACGAACTCCTTATCTCGGATCACAAGGTCGATGTTCTTCAAGACCGCTTCGCCGTCAAAGGATTTTGAAATGCCGTGCAACTCAATGATGTTGTTCATTCTTTTTTGATGGGTACTCCTTTGAAGAAAAAATACCGCTATCGGTGCGGGAAAAATCCCTTGCATCCGATAACGATATGAATTATAGCAAATCTGTTTATAAAATGCAATATCTTTTGCGAAAAAAACCTTTATTTTTTTGCATTTTTTGCGAAAAAACGAGCGCTTTCCGTGTAAAGCGATTGGAAACCTCGTTTTTTCTCTTTAAATCTCTCGAAATCTCACGAAATCTCAAAAATCGTTGGGAGAGGTGTTTTTTCTCTCCAAAAGAAAATATAAGGAAAAAAAGACGCCGCAAAGCCCGTTTCCCGACAGATAATACAAAAAAAGGCAAAAATAGAAGAAAAAAGCGAGAAACAGGCAACTCAAAAGGGAAAGGATCGCACGCGCCGCCCTCGGCACCGTGCGCGCAAGAAAAAGCCTTAAAAGACGCTCGCCGTCACACCCGCCGAAGGGGAGAAGATTGCCAAGCCCAAACAAAAGATGCACGGCAGCGGCAAGCAGAAAAAAGCTATGCTCTCCAAGCCTTAGGGCAAAAAGTCCAAGCGCAAGATTAAAAAGCGGTCCCGCCGCGGCGACGAGCAGCTCTTCGCGCGGCAAAAGCGGGAGCGCGGGCGTGAGGCGCGCGCCCACCCCCTCAAGCCGAAAAAGGGGGGCTTTTGCCCCAATGAGCCGAAAGGCGCAAAGATGCCCCCATTCGTGAAAGGCAAGGGCGCTGAGAAAAAGAAGCCAAACGGCAGGCGGCTCGGAAAGGAGCAGATAGGCGATCAAAAGCCCCGCGGGGAGTGCCTCTACTAAGGCAGATGCGCGTCCCCTCAACGCCCCGACCAGCCGAGAAAGACGGCAATCGCTTCGTTTTCGCTGAAAAACTCCTCAAAGCGAGATACGGCAAGGCTGATGTCCCCCGTCCCCATACGGTCGTCCCATAAAAGAAAGGAGCAAACGGTCAAAACCGCCGCCAACGCCCCCAAAAGGGAAAGAAAAACGCCCCCGCGCCGTCCCACGCTTCGCTCCTCGCTCCGTCCCGGGGTCAAGGGATCCTCTTCCTTCAGCCAACGCATACGCTACCTCCGTAAAAAGCATTTCAAAAAAGCATATGCAAAAGGCAAAAAAATAAAACCGTTTCGGCAAGGAAACGGTTTTAAAGAAGGGCAGCCTGCGATGAAAGCTCGTAGCGTGCGCCACGGCTTCCCGCGATGACGAGCGCCCCTGTATCGGTAACGGAGATCACCTTGCCGCGCCGTTTTTTCTTTCCGTCGCGGAAGCGAACGCGCTTGCCCATCAAAAGAAGTCTTGTGCGGTATTCGTCCCAAAAGGGAAGGGCGGTGTCGCCCGCCGTGGGAATGGCGTCGTACATCGTGTAGAAATCGTGCAAAAAGGCTTGCGTCAGATGGTCGGCGTTGGAAACGGGACGCGAGGTGAAGATTCTTGCCACTGCGTCCACCATTCGCATAGGAAAGCGCGATTCGGGCATATCGATGACCGCGTGCAGGATCATATAATCCAAAAATCCGCTGGGCAAAAGCAAGCTCTGCGAGAAGACGGTCGCGATGCGCTTGGTTGGGAAAAGGGCAAAGCGGCGGCGCTCAAGATGAATGTCGCCAAGCCAACGGATCTCGGTACGCGTTTCCGAGTTGCGCTCAATGGCGTGGCAGACGGCGAGCGTTCCCATCGCGTTGATGACGCCCGCGAGATCCGCGTGCTTGCCGGGACGCAAAAGCGTGCAAATGTGAAGGCGGGGGAAGGGGTGCGCCGAGGGGTCTTCGCCTTGTATGCGGTCGGAAATGACGGTATACCCCTCTTCAGCACCTCTTTTGGCAAAGGAAACGAGCGTGGCAAGTGCGTCCGCGACACCGATACGGTTGTCGATCAGCAGGGTTCTGCCGCCGGGGATCTGCAAGGATGTCAAAGCGGAATCTCTGTGTGCGTGTGCCATCTCTCTCTCCTTTCCGTGATATGAAGCAATGGGAAATTAGTACGACTTACCCCAATAAACGAGCTTCTTCGCGGGGCGTCCGCAACAAACGCAGACGTCGCTCACTTCTTCGGTGTCGCCAAAGGGAATGCAACGGGAAGAAAGATCTGCTTCCTCTTTGATTTTCAGCTCGCAATCCAGGTCGCCGCACCACATAGCACGCACGTAGCCACTCTTTTCCTTGGCAAGGGAGAGAAGCTCGTCGTAGCTCGTTGCGGTAAAGGTGCGCGCGGCGCGGTTGGCAAGCGCCTTTTCGTAAAGGGAAGTGGTTACGAGAGCGAGCTGCTCCTTCACCGTTTCCTCGATGCCCTCAAGCGAGAGGAACTGCTTTTCGAGGTTATCGCGGCGTACAAGCACGCAGCTTCCCGACGCGATGTCGCGGGGACCAAGCTCGATGCGTACGGGAATACCGCGCATCTCGTGCTCTGCAAACTTCCATCCGGGCGAATTGTCGCTGTCGTCCACCTTTACGCGGCAGAAGGGTGCAAGACGGGCGCGCAGTGCTTCCGCCGCCTCAAGGACGCCTTCCTTGTGCTGCTGTACGGGAACGATGATGACCTGTACGGGCGCAACGGCAGGGGGAAGCACGAGTCCGCGGTCATCGCCGTGCGTCATAATGATACCGCCGATGATACGGGTGGAAACGCCCCAAGAGGTCTGGTGACAATACTTGAGCGTGTTGTCTTTGTCGAGGTATTGGATCTCAAAGGCGCGGGCAAAGCCGTCGCCGAAGTTGTGCGAGGTACCGCCTTGGAGCGCCTTGCCGTCGTGCATCAGTGCCTCTACGGTGTAGGTCGCCTTTGCGCCGGCAAACTTTTCCTTGTCCGTTTTCTGTCCGCGAAGCACGGGCATACCGAGGTCCTTCTCAAAGAAGTCGCCGTATACGTTCAGCATACGGAGCGTTTCTTCCTCAGCGTCCTCTGCGGTCGCGTGCATCGTGTGTCCCTCTTGCCAAAGGAACTCGCGGCTACGCAAGAAGGGGCGGGTGGTCTTCTCCCAACGCACGACCGAGCACCACTGGTTGTAGAGCTTGGGCAGGTCGCGGTAGGAGCGAATGATGTTTTTATAATGCTCGCAGAAGAGTGTTTCCGAGGTCGGACGAACGCAAAGACGCTCCGAAAGTCTTTCCGAGCCGCCCATCGTGACCCAAGCAACCTCGGGCGCAAAGCCCTCAACGTGCTCCTTTTCCTTCTGCAAAAGGCTTTCGGGAATGAACATCGGCATATACACGTTCTCGTGTCCCGTTTCCTTGAAGCGGGTGTCAAGGATCTTCTGAATGTTCTCCCAGATCGCGTAGCCGTAGGGACGGATGATCATACATCCCTTGACGCTCGAATAGTCGATCAAGTCTGCCTTTTTTACAATGTCGGTGTACCATTTTGCAAAATCCTCGTCGCGCGAGGTGATGGCTTCCACCATTTTTTTCTCGTTTGCCATAATGCTCTCCTTAAAAAGAAAGGGTTTATCTTGTTTATTATAACGGTCTTTTTTGCTTTTGTCAAGTTGTAGGACGAAAAAGGCGTAAAAAAAGACGGAGTGCCCAAAAAGCAACTCCGTCAAAGAAAAATGAAATCACTCTTCTGCGAAAACGATCTCCGCGGCGGGGGCGTTTTCGGCAATGCTCTCGATCCCCACCTTGGCGCTCGTCTTGGCGGTGTAGCCCTGCGAAGCACAGATGATCTCGCCGTTCGAGGCACGCAGATGGAAGCGGAATTTTTCTTCCTTGTCCGCAAAGATCTCGTACTTGGGGCAGAGAAGCGGCGCGTAGCCCTCTTCCGTTTGGTCCTCAATGTGCGACGCTGCGTTTGCACGGATGCTTTCAATGCCGTTTTTGCAGTTTTGCAGGGTGGTGTAGGTTTCCGAGGTCGCGATCACTCTGCCGTTGGGGGCATAAAGGTTGAACATATACTCGCCGTTTTTAGCGAGCTTGATCTCAAATTTTGCGGACATTTTTCATTGCTCCTTAACCGTATTTTTGACATCTCTATTTTAGCACATTTCCGTCCTTTTTGCAAGCCCTCAGGTGGTATTTTACGAAAAACTTTTTCGCTTGTGCGGACTCTCTTTGCCAAAAAACGTTTTTTGACACTTTTGCATTGAAACTTGCAAAACGGTTTCCCGTTTTGCGCGAAAAAGGGCTGAAAAAAGCACTTTTCCCACTTTTTTGCGGATTTAAAATGCAAATTTACATAAAATATCTTGCAAAAAACCTTGACAAATGCGAGGGAATTGTTCTATAATATGTTATATGTTAAATTTGTGACAAAAAATGTCAAGCCGCCTTGTGCTTGTGCGTATAAAGTGATTCGGAAAAAGTAGGAAAGAAGTAAAGGAGAAGTATGGAAAATTTAATCGTTATACTCACTTTCGTCGGGGCGATCATCGCCCTTCTTTACGCCCTCTTTACGGCGAAGCGCGTGCTTCGTGCGGATGAGGGAAATGAGAAAATGAAGCGCGTTTCGCTTTCGATCCGCGCGGGTGCCAATGCGTATTTGCGGCGTCAGTACACCGTCGTCGGCATTTTCTTTGCGGTGGTGTTCGTCGTTTTGTGCTTGATGGCACTCTTATTTGATGATTTCAGCTGGTTCACGCCCTTCGCGTTTGTGACAGGCGGTATCTTCTCGGGGCTTTCGGGCTTCATCGGAATGAAGATCGCGACCTACGCAAACTCTCGCACCGCCTGCGCCGCACAGTCGAGCCTCGGTAAGGGCTTGCGTATCGCCTTTTCGGCAGGCTCGGTAATGGGCTTCGTCGTCGTCGGTCTTGGACTTCTCGACATCTCCGTTTGGTTTGCCCTTTTGAAGTACGTATTCCACAAGGGCGCCGCCGAGATCTCTTCCGCGATGCTCACCTTTGGTATGGGTGCGTCGATGATGGCGCTCTTTGCCCGCGTGGGCGGCGGTATCTACACCAAGGCGGCAGACGTCGGCGCCGACCTTGTCGGTAAGGTGGAGGCGGGCATTCCCGAGGACGACCCCCGTAACCCCGCCGTCATTGCCGACAACGTAGGTGACAACGTAGGTGACGTTGCAGGTATGGGCGCCGACCTTTATGAGTCGTACGTCGGCTCCATCGTTTCCGCCTCTGCCTTGGGAGTTGCCGCCTTCGGCAACATTTGGGGTATGGGTGTGCCGCTTCTCATTTCGGCAATCGGTATCTTCTGCTCGCTCATCGGTAGCTTTTTCGTCCGCACGGGCGAGTCCACCGACCAAAAGAAGCTCCTCGGCGCGCTCTCGCGCGGCACGAATCTCTCTGCTGTGTTGATCGCCGTTGCGTCCTTCTTCATCATCTGGCTTTGCCTTGGTATGGACCGCATCGGGCTCTATTTCTCCATTCTCGCGGGACTCCTTGCGGGCGTCTTGATCGGTAAGTTTACCGAATATTATACCTCGGACACCTACAAGCCTACGCGTGCGCTCGCGGGTAGCACCGAAACGGGCTCTGCCACCACTATCATCAGCGGCATCAGCCTCGGTATGCTCTCCACCCTCGCACCCATCGTCATCGTTGCCATCGCCATTCTTATCGCATTCTTTGCGGGCGGCGGTGCGGAGAGCGCAAAGCTCGGTCTTTACGGCATTGCCCTCTCTGCCGTGGGTATGCTTTCGACGCTCGGCATCACGCTTGCCACCGACGCCTACGGCCCCATTGCGGACAACGCGGGCGGTATCGCAGAGATGGCAGGACTTGATAAAGAGGTTCGCCGCCGTACCGACGCGCTTGATGCGCTCGGCAACACCACCGCCGCAACGGGCAAGGGCTTTGCCATCGGCTCTGCGGCGCTCACCGCACTCGCTCTTATGACCTCGTACATTGATAAGGTCAACGAGATGAGCGTTGGGCTGGGCGGCTTCCACTTCGACCTCAGCATCACCTATCCCGCCGTTCTCGTCGGCTTCTTCATCGGCGGATGCTTGCCCTTCCTCTTTGCCGCGCTCACGATGCAGTCGGTGGGAAGAGCCGCGCAGAGCATCGTCAAGGAAGTGCGCCGTCAGTTCCGTGAGATCAAGGGGCTGATGTCGGGCGAGGCAGAGGCAGATTACGCTACCTGCGTTGACCTTTGCACCAAGGCGTCCTTAAAGGAAATGATCCTTCCCACCGTCGTATCGGTCGTCGCGCCCGTCATTACGGGACTTTTGCTCGGCCCGAACGGTGTTGTCGGACTTCTCGCTGGCGCAACGGTCACGGGCTTCCTCGTTGCCGTGTTTATGTCCAACTCGGGCGGCGCTTGGGACAATGCGAAAAAGTATATCGAGG
>JAZSBJ010000063.1:0-4208 GCA_045602305.1 Eubacteriales bacterium
CCCTCAACGTATACGTCAGCACCGAGAAGACCGGTTACGTTCTTAAGCGCCGTTGCAAAGGTGAGGATGAGGATTGCGGGTACCATAGCGATAAAGCCCTTGGCAATGCAGTCCATCGCACCCTTGAAGTCGATGAGCTTGCGGCAGATAAGATATACGATGGTAAGAATGAAGGCAAGAAGAGCGCCCCAAGGCAGACCGATGGTCGCGTCGGTGTTACCGAATGCGCCAACAAAGTCACCTTTATAGTCGGTGCCGCCCCAAGCGTCAACGCCAAAGAAGCCGCCGACGTAGAGAAGTGCGAGCACGCAAGCAACGACGAGCACGATCACGGGGATCAGGAGATCCCAAAGGCGTCCGCGAGGGTTGGGAGCCTCGGTTTCTGCAGCTTTTTCGCCGAGAATGCTAAGCTCACCGTTCTTTGCCTTGATCTCAAACTCAGCCATCTTGCCGTAATCAAAGGCAAGGATTGCCATCGTGATGATAAAGACAAAGGTGAGAAGCGAATAGAAGTTGAAGGGAATAGCACGCACGAACAGCTCGATGCCCGAAATGGGGAAATCCTCGGGAACGGAGCCGGAAACGGCTGCCGCCCAAGAGGAAACGGGGGCGATCATACAAATGGGGGCTGCGGTAGCGTCGATGATGTACGCGAGCTTTACGCGCGACATTTTGTGCGTATCGGTCACAGGCGACATAACCGTACCGACTGTCAAACAGTTAAAGTAGTCGTCGATAAAGATAAGAACACCGAGAACGAAGGTGGCAAGATACGCGCCAAGCTTGGTCTTGATGTGGGTCTGCGCCCATCTGCCGAAGGCGGCAGATGCGCCCGTTTTGTTGACGAGTGCTACGAGTGCGCCGAGCAAAACAAGAAATACGAAGATGCCTGCAGTACCCGATGCGGCGGAGATCAGACCGTCATTAACAACAGTGTCTACGGTCGAAGCAAAGTTGAACTTTGCGTGCATCATTGCACCGACTGCAACACCAATGAAGAGGGAAGAATAGGCTTCCTTGGTGATGAGGGCGAGCCCGATTGCAACGACAGGGGGAAGAAGCGCCCAAAGGGTGTTCGCAAAGGTGAAATCCGCGGGCTTGACCGCGCAAATGATGGCAAGCATTGCGATGATTGCAACGCCCACGCAAAGCGCGACCAGGTTGGAGTGTTTACGAATGGCTTGCATAGTTGTCCTCTTTTCGAGTTGTATTTGATGCTTTCGCATCGAACATATTTATATTATAAAAGGAAAGCGATGATTTGTCAAGCATTCTTTTCTTATTTGTAAAGAAAAAACGGAAAAAGGGACGGAAATGTGTAAAAACACACCGTCCGTCCCAATTTAGCACCGCCAAGCGATGCAATATGTTAGATAGAATTACTTGCCAAGCTTACCTTCAAGGTAGTTTACAACGTCGCCAACCGTAATCAGCTCGCGCAGATCCTCGTCGTCGATCTCGATGTTGAACTTTTCCTCGCAAAGAAGCACGAGGTCGGCAAGCTCAAGAGAGTTGATGCCGAGGTCGTTGCCGAGGCTGGCTTCGAGGGTGATATCATCGGGGTTTTCGATGTTCAGCTCGGTGACCAAAAGATTCTTGATTTCTTCTAACATTGGAATGTCCTCCTGTTGTTTCAAATGTTTCTTGGTGCTGTATCGTAAAAGGCTTATTTTACCTTATAACGCTTGATTTTTCTCGAACTAGTCTTTTCAAACTCGGTGAACCGAACCTCGGTCGCCGTCATATGCTTAAAGGAAGGAAGCTTTTTGTTGGTTGCCGTAACGATCTCTGCCAAAATTGCTTCGATCTCCTCGTCCGTCTTGTCGCGGAGCGCCTCGGTGTCGCGGTTGGGAACGACGATCGCGGTAATGACGATCTCGTCGCTATCTTCCTTCTTTCTGCCGAGAACGACGGACTCAAGAATCTCTGGATTCTTGCTGAGATGCTCCTCAAGCTCCTCGGGGAACACGTTCTTACCGTTGGAAAGAATGATAACGTTCTTCTTTCTGCCAGTGATGAAGATGTAGCCCTTTTTGTCCATATAGCCAACGTCGCCCGTGCGGAACCAGCCGTCCTCGGTAAAGACCGCCGCCGTTGCCTCGGGATTTTTGTAATATCCCAGCATAACGTTGTCGCCCTTTACAAGGATCTCGCCCGTTTCCTGACCGGGATCGTAGTCGATTTTTGCCTCGCAGTTAAGAACGGGGGTACCGACCGAATGGAACTTTACCTTGCCGGGACGGTTTACTGCAACGAGGGGAGAGCATTCGGTGATGCCGTAGCCCTCAAGAACCGTGATTCCGAAATGGTAGAAGTCTTTGATGATCTCAGGGTTGATGGGCGCACCGCCGCAAACGATGCTTTTGAGGTTGCCGCCGAATGCGGCAGTAATTTTGCCAAAGAGCTTTTCGCGAACGTCGATGCCAACGTCGAGAAGTCCCGCGTTGATCTTCATTGCCGCGCGTACCTTTTTCTCCATACCCTGCTTGCGAATCTCTGCCCAAATCTTTTTGTGCATCGTTTCGAGGAAGAGAGGCACCATAACGAGAGCATTGGGCTTGAACTCAGAGATGTTCTTCAGAACGTGCTTCAAGCTGTCGTTGACGAGCACGGACGCACCGATGTTCATCAAGGAAAGGTTGGTACAGGTCATCTCGTAGGTGTGATGCGCGGGAAGTACGGAAACGAAGGTGTTTTCGTCATCATAAGACATCGAAAGGCAGCAGGAGTTGACAGCGGCAGTCAGGTTGTGTTGCGTGAGCATAACACCCTTGCTCGTGCCCGTCGTGCCCGAGGTGCAAATGATGGCGCACATCTTTTCCATATCAAGCTCGATGTGCTGATAGCTGTCGTTGCCCTTTGCCAACTCCTCGTCGCCCATCTTGAGGACGTCCTCGTAGGTGAGGAAGCGGTCATCGGGAAAGGGCTCACCGTCGGGCTGAATGGCAACGAAATAGCGGATGCCGGGAGCATTCTTTGCGATCTCGGCAATGTGCTTGTTCATACCTGCCGTGTAAAACAGCGCCTCAGAGTCGGTGAACTCGAAAAATCCGCCGATCTCGTCGGGGGTGATCTCCTTATCTAAGGGAACGATTACGCCGTTGCCGTTGACAACAGCAAGGTAAGTGGTGGTGTAAGCAGGGTGGACCTCACCCATCACCGCGACGTGCTTGCCAAGAAGTCCAAGCTTGGAAAGCGCTTGCCCCAAGCGGTTCATATTCTCCCAGATTTGATTATAGGTGCAGGTCTTGGTTTCGCGGTTTTCTATATAGTAATAAACAGGCTTGTCGCCGAATACCTCAGCACAGCCGCGCGGCAGATCACGAAGATCCGTAATGCGCTTGGGCGGCTTTGCCTTCAGATTGTTGATCATTCTCAAAACAGAAGCATCCTCCTAGGTGAAACGGATAGGTAATGTTTTCAAACAAAACACTACCTTATTATACACGAAAAAGGTATTTTTGTCAAGTATTATTTTTAAAACCGTATATTTCCGCGAAAGATGGAAAAATACGGAAAGAATTTGTCAAAGGGATTGACTTTTCGTGGCTTTTTATGCTAGAATACCATATAGTTGCTTTAGTGTATGAAAAATATCGGAGGAAAATACATATGCAATATATTTGGCTTGCTTTGCTTGTTCTTTCCGCCCTTTTGGAAGGGCTCTCGATAAAAGGGATATTCCTTTGCTTTGTTCCCTCGTCGCTCGTTGCGATGGTTCTTGCGTTCTTCTCGCTCGACATTTGGATCCAAGTTGGCGTTTTCCTTTTGCTCGCGGGGCTCTCGCTCCTCTTTTTGCGCCCCCTTGTGCGGCGTGTCGTGGATGCGAGAAAGGAAGCCCCCTTTTCCGTGGAATCCGCCATCGGTATGCGATGCACCGTCGTTGAGCGTCTAGACAATCTTGCAGGACGCGGCGCCGTTTGCGTGAACGGTATGGAATGGGCGGCGCGCACCACCTCGGACGAGATCGTGATCGAGGAAGGACGTGAGGTGGAGATCATCGCAGTCGAGGGTGTCAAATTTATTTGCCGTGCGGTAAACTGATTATTTTTCCGTAAAAAAAGAGGAACGCTTGTTCCTCTTTTTTGTTTTTATCTATCCTCGCGGAAATAGGGAAGTCCAAGCGAAGCGGGGGGCTGATTTTCGCGCTTCTTGCGGACGCTGATCAAAATAAGCACCGCGATCGTGACAACGTAGGGAAGCATCTT
>JAZSBJ010000064.1:0-3928 GCA_045602305.1 Eubacteriales bacterium
GGTGATGATGGTGGTGTAGGTGCTGGGGCGGCCGATGCCGTTTTCCTCGAGGAACTTGATGAGGGATCCCTCGGTATAACGCAAGGGCGCTTCGGTGAAATGCTGTGCCGCTTCCACAGCTTCCGTCGTCATCACGGCACCCATATTGACGGTGGGAAGATATGCAAGCGTCTGCGCTTCCTCGCTCTCCTCGGGCTCATCGCGGTAAACCGCCATATATCCGCGGAATTTAAGAAGATTGCCGTTTGCCTTAAAGATATAGCCGCTGTTTTCAAAATCAATCGCGAGCGAATCGTATACGGCAGGGGTCATCTGGCTGGCAATAAAGCGCTCCCAAATGAGCTTATAAAGACGGTATTGCTTGGGAGTCAGATGACTCTTGATCTGTGCGGGAATGAAGTTTACGTTCGAAGGACGGATCGCCTCGTGCGCGTCCTGCGCGTTTTTCTTGGTCTTATAAACGTTCGGCGTCGCGGGAAGATAGTCTTCGCCGTACATCTTACCGATCAGCGCACTTGCCGCCTCGGTGGCTACCGTGGAAACGCGGAGCGAGTCGGTACGCATATAGGTAATAAGACCCTGCGTGCCGCCGTTTTCGCTACCGAGATTGATACCCTCGTACAGCTCTTGGGCAACCTTCATCGTGTCCTGCGAACGGAAATTGAGCTTGCGGTATGCTTCTTGCTGAAGCGTAGAGGTCGTGAAGGGGGCGGCAGGCTGGGTGAGCTTTTGCGTGGTACGCACGCTCTTTACAACGAATTTGCCAGCTTGCGTTGCGTTCTTAACCTGCAAAGCATCCTTTTCGCAGGCAAGACGGATCTTACCGTTTTCATCGCCGAAGAACTTGGCTTCAAACTTTTCGCCGTCCGCTTGAGAAAGATGCGCGCTGATGCTCCAATATTCTTGGGGAACGAAGCGACGGATCTCTTCCTCGCGCTCGGTGATGATACGCGTTGCGACGGACTGTACGCGTCCTGCGGAAAGACCGCTTCTCACGCTCTTCCAAAGCAGGGGGCTGAGCTTGTAGCCCATAATACGGTCAAGAATGCGGCGCGCTTGCTGTGCGTCCACAAGATTCTCGTCAATGGCACGGGGGCACTTTACAGCCGCCTTGATGGCGGTCTTCGTCACCTCGTTAAAGGTCACGCGGCAGGCGCTTTGTCTATCAATACCAAGCACCTCGGCAATGTGCCAAGCGATCGCCTCACCCTCGCGGTCAGGGTCCGTTGCGATAAGAACGCGCGATGCGCCCTTTGCCTGCTTCTTGAGCTTTTTGATCAATTCACCCTTGTTGCGAATGTTGATATAGTGCGGGGCAAAGCCGTTTTCAATATCAACGCCGAGGGTGCTTTTGGGAAGATCGCGAATATGTCCCTCAGACGCTTCGAGCTGGTAGTTCGAGCCAAGATACCCCTTGATGCTTCCCGCCTTGGTGGGGGACTCTACGATCACGAGGATGGGCTTCTTTTTGGTTTCTGCAGTTTTCGTGGATGCCATATATATTCTCAATTACGGTACTTTGCGGTACCGCCCTTTCATTGATTTTCGTTTTTTAAGTATCTGCCGCCCGGTACGAGCGTAACGTATCCTAAGATCTCCATCATTACAAGCTGTGCCGAAATATCCTTGATCGCAAGAGCTCTGCTCGAAAGCTCGTCGGGATGCTTAGGATCGTCAAAGCTCAGCTTTTCATAGATCGAATACTCGAAGGGGCTTAGCTTTTTGCGGCGCTCTTCGTCAAGCGCGCGGCGTATTTCCGCTGAATCGACGGGGTTCTCCGCCGTCAAAGGCTCGGGGGACGCTTTCGTTTCTTCCGCCTCTGCTTTAGCGCCGAAAATGCGTCGGATTTTTTGTACAAGCTGCGGCTTCCCGTTGTCCTCGGTCTGCCCAAGCAAGGGCTTTTCTTTTTTCTTCTCTCGTCCGACGGCGACGCCGTATTTTCGGATGATCGCTTCGGGAGAAACCGTGTGCTTCGGCAAAAGCGCAAAGGGATTGAGGGAGGAAAAATACTCCTCTTTAAAGGTGTCGTAAATATCGTCGGCACAGGTTAAAAGCGTGGCGTCACGCTTCAAAAGAAGCGGCGCTTCGCTGTTTTTATCGTTGATCTTGCCGGGAACGGCAAAAACGCTTCTTCCCTGCTTTTTCGCGTAGCGTGCCGTGATAAGCGCACCGCTGCTTGCATCTCCTTCTACGAGGATCATCGCCTTCGCGATGCCGCTGATAATTCGGTTACGCAAGGGAAAATGAAACGCATCTGCCCCCTCATAGGGTGGAAATTCGGTAATGATCGCACCGCCACCCGCAAGGATCGCCTTGTAAAGCGCCTTGTGTGCCTTGGGATAGATGCGGTCGATCCCGCTGCCGAGAACGGCAACCGTCTTTCCGTTTGCCTCAAGCGTTGCCGCCGCGACCGTACCGTCAACACCGAGTGCCATACCGCTTACGGTAATGCACCCCATCCGTCCGAGATCGTACGCGATCTCACACGCCGAGGCAGCCCCGTAATAGCTCATCGCTCTTGCACCCACAACGGCGATACAAGGGCGCGTGTTCCATTCGGGAAGCGTGCCGCGCATATAGAGGACCGCAGGGGGATTTTTGATGGTGAGAAGTGCTTGGGGATAATCTTCCTCTGCAATCGTTAAAACGCGCACGCCTGCGTGCATACAGTATTCCGCAACCTCTTCTGCGCGGGAAAGATCGTGGAGTGCTAGGTGCTTTCGTTCTTCGCGATGCAGCTCCTTGATTTCGAGAAGCTCTTCTTCCGACGCGTGAAAAACACCCTCCGCATCCTCGAAGCGCTCAAGAAGCGGGAGCAAGGCAGGCGACGCATATCCGAGCGCCGCGCCCAACCATATCCAATATCTCAAATCTGCACTCAAAGCGCGTTTCCTCATTTCCTAAAACTGACAAAGCTCATCCTTGTCGATACTGCTCCCAAAGCAGGATGGACGCCGCAACGGAAGCGTTGAGGGATTCTACCCCGTTTACAATGGGGATATACACAGAGCCGTCGCATACGCGGGAAAGCGCGGGAGAGATGCCGTGCCCCTCGTTGCCAATGACGAACACGTCACCGTGGCGTCGGTCAAGCGAATTCAGGGGAATCGCGTTTTCTCTCAGCTCTGCCGCAAAAAAGCGTCTGCCCTTTGCTCGCTGCGCTGTAATAAAGCCGATCTCATCCTCAACGATGAGAACGCGGATCTTAAAAAGCGTTCCCATTGCCGCACGCAAGACCTTGGGATGGTAAATGTCCGCAGAATCGGCGGAAAGGATCAAGGTGTCAACGCCAAAGGCGACGGCGGAGCGAATGACCGCCCCGAGATTTCCGGGGTCGCGCACAGAAGAAAGAAATAGGGCGTTTGAGGAAAGCTCTACACCATTTATTTTATCAATTCTTTCGAAAAAGTCAAGATATTTTATCGCCGCAATGATGCCTTGCGGGGCTTTTTCAGTACAGATTTTGTCGAAGCAGGCGTCCGAAAGAAGAATGACCTCGGGGGTGCCTTTTCCCTCGCCTACAAGCGACGCTAAGGGAAGCTCGTCAAGCACGGCGTCCCACTTTCCTTGGGAAACGAAAATATGCGTTATGGGAAGACGGGCGAAAAACGCCTCGCGAACGAGCTTAACGCCCTCGACGAGAAACGTGCCGTGCTTCTCACGGTATTTCTTTTCTTTTAGGGATGCCGCCC
Organism: Eubacteriales bacterium; assembly: GCA_045602305.1. GTDB lineage: Bacteria > Bacillota > Clostridia > Oscillospirales > CAG-272 > UBA1740. Next base: position 3,693 of record JAZSBJ010000064.1, read on the forward strand.
ACAAAACGGTAGCGTTCTGCCGCGAAGTAATCTCCTTGATTTCCACGCTTTTTCTCCTTACGCAAACGGTGTAAATAAAGCAAAATTCAAGAAGAGGGAGCATTTCCCCGCTTCTTGAATTCTCCTATAAAACCCGAAAAAGGGGTTGCTACGCATATGCGCAACAATCCCTTTTTTCATCAAAGTGCTGCCTTTGCCTTCTCAGCGAGGGCTGCAAATGCTTCCTTGTCGGAAAC
>JAZSBJ010000065.1:0-10991 GCA_045602305.1 Eubacteriales bacterium
ATCGCTTCGCAGCCGAGATCGTTAAGGCGATCAAGGAAAAGTGCGGTGCGGATTATCCCGTCTCCCTGCGTTACTCGGTGGAGTCCAAGATGAAGGGCTTTTGCGAGGGGGCAATGCCGGGCGAGGACTACGTTGAGGTAGGCCGCAGCATGAAAGAGAGCGAAAAGGCGGTCAAGTTCCTGCAGGATGCGGGATATGACATGCTCAACGCGGACAACGGCACCTACGACTCCTGGTACTGGGCACATCCGCCGATGTACATGCCCGAAAACTGCAACCTTGATGACGTTGCGCATATCAAGCAGTTTGTGGATATTCCCGTGGTTTGCGCGGGCAGAATGGATCCCGAGGTGGGTGCTGAGGCGGTTGCCGCGGGCAAGATCGACGGCGTGGGCGTTGCCCGTCAGTTCCTCACCGACCCTGCGTGGGTGACAAAGCTGATCGAGGATAGAATTGAGGACATCAAGCCCTGCATCTGCTGTCACAGCGGTTGCTTCAACTTCTCCTCGTCCAAGGGACACGCCAACACCCAAGACCTCACCGACACGATGGGGCTTGCACGCTGTGCGCTCAACCCCGAAACGATGCAGTCGAAGAAATACTACGTTGCGCCCGCCAAAAAGGCAAAGAAGATCGCCGTCATCGGCGGCGGTATCGGCGGTATGGAAGCCGCGATCCTTTGCGCGAAGCGCGGACACAGCGTCACTCTTTACGAAAAGACGGACACCCTCGGCGGTGTGTTCGTTGCAGCCGCCGCGCCGTCCTTTAAGGAAAAGGACCGCGCCCTCATTGCGTGGTATATCCGTGAGCTTGCGAAGCACCCCATCGAGGTCAAGATGAACACTGAGGTCACCGACGTTAAGGCGCTGGACGCAGACGAGGTGATCGTGGCGACGGGTGCTGTCGCAAAGCGGATCCCTGTCAAGGGCGCGGACGGCGCTATCGAGGCGGTAGAGTATCTCCTTGGAAGCAAGTCCGTTGGTGAGCGCGTTGTCGTCATCGGCGGCGGTCTTACGGGCTGCGAGATCGCGTATGACCTCTATCTTAAGGGAAAGAAGCCCGTCGTCGTCGAGATGCAGGACGACCTTGTGACGACGAAGGGTGTATGCCTTGCCAACACCAGTTACCTGCGCGACTTCTTTAAGACCAACAAGGTGCCCGTATATCTTGAAACGGCACTTTCCGAGATCACCGAAACGGGCGTTGTGCTTAAGGACAAAGAGGGAAAGACCTTCTCGGTCGACGCCGATTCGGTCATCCTTTCGGTCGGCTACAATCCTGCTCCCGCATTTAAGAAGGGACGCCACGTGCACGTCATCGGCGACGCCGACAAGGTGGGCAACCTGCGCTCGGTCATTTGGGGCGCGTGGGATGTGGCAATGAAGCTCTAAAACATAAATTTGTAAAGAAAGGTTTACGATATGATTCTTACAAAAGAACAACAAGCGATCCTTGACGGCGAAAAGGGTGAAACCCTTGCCAAGGTAATGAAAACGCTCGTGATGTACGGCGATGCGTTCGGCGCGGAGAAGCTCGTTCCCGTTTCGTCGAAATACAACCACCTTGTGACCTCGTTTGGCTTAAAGGTGATGTCGCCCGTATACGACCTGATGCAAAAGCTTCTTGACGCGGGCGTTTCGTCCGAGCAAAAGTTCTCGGTCGACCCCCGTCCTCTGGACAAGAACGTTCCTGCAAACTTCTTGCAGAATTTTGTGTTCAACAAGTTTATGTACACCAAGCAGGGCTTTTACGAGGATCAGCTTGAGAAGCTCGGACTGATGGATAAAAACGCCTTCTCTTGCACCTGCTATATGGACGAGGTGGGCAACAAGCCCGAAAAGGGCGAGGTGCTTTCGTGGGCGGAGTCGAGCGCCGTCGTTTATGCAAACTCGGTGCTTGGCGCGAGATGCAACCGCAACTCGGGCATCATTGACATTATGGGCTCGATCGTTGGCTACGTACCCTATTTCGGACTCCTCACGGACGAAGGAAGACGCGCGACTTGGGTGATCAAGGTCGAAACGACAAAGAAGCCCGAGGCACAGCTTCTCGGCTCTGCCATCGGTATGAAGGTGATGGAGGACGTTCCCTACGTCGTAGGACTTGACAAGTGGATCGGCGACGAATTAAACGATGCCGCCTGCTCCTATCTTAAGGACTTTGGCGCGGCGACCGCATCGAACGGTGCTGTCGGTCTTTACCACATTGCAAACCTCACCCCCGAAGCCAAGGAGCTTGGCGAGAGCCTCATTGCCGAGGGTGCCAAGGAGTACGTCATTGACGACGCCGAGCTTGCAAGAGTGCAAAGAGAGTATCCCGTCGTTTGGAAGAATCCCGATGCAAAGCCCAAGCTCTGCTTTGTCGGTTGCCCTCATCTCTCGAAGGCACAGCTCATCGACTGGACGGAGAAGCTTGAGGCAGGACTTAAGGAAAGCGGCCGCAAAAAGGTTTCCATCCCCACCGTCTTCACCGCCGCCCCCGGCGTTTTAGAGGCGTTTGAGAAAACGGAGTACGCCGCGCGCCTGCGCGCAACGGGCGTTATTACCTCGTATATCTGCCCCTTAATGTATATGAACAACCCGCTTTGCAAGAAGATGCCCGTCATCACTTCCTCGAATAAGCTCCGCACCTACACGAGCGCGAGATATTATACCGACGGCGAAATTCTTTCGATGCTCACGAAGGGAGGAAAGTAAGATGAGAGTATTTCAAGGAAGAGTCATTACCCCCGGTGAAGTAACGGCACCCGCCGTTGTCACCACGCAGGGCTTTAATACCTTGGCGTCCTTCCAGATGGCGCTTCAGTTTGGCGATAAAGAGGTCAAGTGCGGCGACCAGAACAATAAGGAGCTGCACGGCAAGCCCCTCATCGGCAAGGCGCTTTGCCTGCCCCAGACCATCGGCTCGACCACGGGCGGTCTTGTGCTGTATTGCGCGTGCGCAATGGAGAAAAACCCCGCTTGTATGCTTTTCTCGGGCCCCATCGACTCGCTTGCGGCAGCAGGTGCTGTGCTTGCGGACGTTTGGGTGGACGGTGTTTCGATGCCCGTTGTTGATTCTCTCGGCGACGAGTTCCTCACTTACGTGAAGGACGGTATGACGGTGACGGTCAAGGAAAACGGCGTCGTCGAGGTCGAGTGATGGACGAGCGCCTAAAAAAACAGCTCTCCTTTATCCTTGAAATTGACAAGGAAAAAAGCATTCTGCGCCAAACCGAGCTTAGCGACGGCTCGCGCCGCGAAAACGATGCGGAGCACGCGTGGCATATGGCGGTGATGCTTTATCTCTTAAAGGAGTATGCCAACGAGCCCTTTGATCTTGCCAAGGCAATGATGATGGCGCTCATTCACGATGTCGTGGAGATCGATGCGGGCGACACCTACGCCTACGACGAAGCGGCGATCGCCACCCAAAGAGAGCGCGAGGAGATCGCCGCCGAGCGCCTGTTTGGGCTTCTGCCTGCAGAGCAGGGAAAAGAACTCCGCGACCTCTTTGAGGAATACGAGAGATGCGATAGCCCCGAGGCGCACATCGTGCGCACGATGGACACGCTCCAACCCCTGCTTCTCACCGACGCCAACGGCGGCGGTAGCTGGCGCGCCCACGGCGTGGCAAGCGAGAAGATCCGAAGAAGACAGGATAAGTCGAAGCTCGGCTCCGAGCGCCTTTGGCAGCAGGCGATGGACATCATCGACCGCAACGTCAAAGAAGGAAAGCTGAAGGAATAAAATAAAAAGCACTTGCGAAAGCAAGTGCTTTTTTTGGTCGAAGTGGCGGGTAAGCGAGGTAAAAACAGTTGATAACTGTTTTTACCGATGCGCCCGAGCAAGGCAAGGAGTATCAGAAGCAAATCTGTGATTTGCGCGTGAGACGACTATGCTTGCGAGCCGTCGGAGAACCTTGGTCCGAGTCCCGCAAGAATGCAGAAAGACAAAAGAAAAAGGACTGCTTTTGGCAATCCTTATCTTTTGGTCGAAATTGAGAGTAGAAGTACGAACCGTCCTTTTTCGCGCTTTTTCATATTACTGCGTAATATGAACTTGGTGGATTTTAGGGTGATTTTTTAGAAAAAATGTAAAACTATGTTGAAACATATTCTTTGATGTGGTATAATTAATGCAACACGGCAAAGGAGTTGAACTATGAGCAATATGATCTTGGAAGCATACGACGGCGATTTGCCATATGTATTTATTAGTTACGCACACAAGGATTCGTATAGAGTGCTTTCCATCATTTCAACTTTGCAAGATAACGGATTTCGTGTTTGGTTTGATCAAGGAATTGAGGCAGGAAGCGAGTGGCCTGCATTTATTGCTGAGCGACTTAAAAATTGTAGCAAGGTAATAGCGTTTGTTTCAAATGCGTTTGTAGATTCGAGAAATTGTCGAAATGAAATAAATTATGCGCTTAACCTCAACAAAGAAATGCTCACAGTCTATCTTGAACAAACCGAACTTTTGTACGGCTTAGAACTTCAGCTTGTTTCAAGCCAAGCATTGTTCAAATATAGATTAGCAACCGATACCATTTTCTTTAAACAGCTTTTTGATGCAAAGCTTCTTGCGGATTGTCGTGCTTCTAATGTGTGCTCATCTACAACGACGGACACCGCATTCAGCAGAAATGTGATTGTAGAAGAATTCCAAGGAAATGACGATGCGTTAGAACCTTTGGATTGGTACAACATATTTGTCAAAAACCAGCAAGCGCGACTTTTGTTCGAGGTTGCCATACCGGTAGCTCTTGAAAAGCAAGGATCTTTAGTAACTTTCGAACCAGGCGACCCGAACTATACGTATGAATACGTTGAGTTGCATAGAAAAGACGAATTAGACGCGGCATTGGGACACATTCTCTATAAATCTGTAAATGAATTAGTAGACAAAAACTTTATCAAAGTGATCGCGAACAAATTAGGTCAGGATGAGGCCCCCCAGCAAATTATTTTGGACGGTTCGATTAGCACAGGCGATTTTGCAGCATTCCTGACCAATTTAAAACAAAATTCCTTGGTGATCTTTGAGTTCGCAGGAAAAATAAAAAAAGAATTGCGCGAGATGTGCTTGGAAGCGCTATGCGCATATTTGTTGACTGTAATTATTGGCAAAGGTCCAGCAGCAAGACAAGTAAAAATGGACTTGCCCGTGTTTACAGCAATAATTGTTGTCAAGAACGAGAAATATATTCCGGAACAATTATTGGATTGCGGTGATACAAAAGTTGAATTTTCCTTTTCTAATGAAGAATTGTTTGAATTCAAAATCAGAGACGAGGCGGCAAAGCAAAATGTCCTTTTGTCAGGGAAAACATTGGCGTTTTTAAAGCGTCATTTGAGCATTCAAAACATCAAATCTGCAATAAAATACATAGCGGACTACTTGTTTTTACATCCGGATGTTCAACAACCGATCAGTTGTGATATGATGAAGGAAATTATCGGCGCTGCTTTCTATTAATTCGTGATATTCGATAAAAGAGATGGAGCAATATGAAAACATACGATGAATTGAAGCAATTGTTTCTTGCGGCAAATGAATCATTTTTACGACAAGATATAGAGCTGTTGAACAGTGAGGTTTCGGAACGCGCTCTTTGCGGTGCTTTGATGCTTCATCTTAATCGTTTAATGATGCAAGACGGAACGTACGACGGCTATTATACGGACGTTGAGTATAACAGAAATCGCGGAAACATTCGCACCCATAAAAAAACAATCAAAGGACCGTTCGAGCAAATCATTCGTATTACTTGCGATTTGATTGTTCATAGTAGGGGGAAGAACAAAGTTCAAGACAATTTGATTGCGGTTGAGATGAAAAAATCTGCTGTATCCCAAGTAGCCAAAGACAAGGATAAGGATAGATTAAGTGCATTAACGAAAAGTCGTTCTGAAAATATTGAATTGCATACCAAAGGGGTTTTGCCAGAGCAAGTATGCGGATATGTAATAGGAATATATTACGAGATCGATTACAAAAAAAGAAACATTTATCTTGAATTTTACAAATGCGGCAATTTGTTCGAAAGAGGAACAATAGATTTCTAATAGCGACGTTAGGGTTTGGTTTATTTCTATGTTTAATATTAACCAAGGATTAAAGGATAGAAAGCAGAAAAATCGAGTTTAAGCAAAAAGGCAGTTCAAAGTTAAAGTGAACTGCCTTTTTAGTTTTTACAAAAAGAAAAGAACCATTACGACTTTTGGTTCGTAATGGTCCTGAGTGGTCGAAGTGGCGGGACTCGAACTCGCGGCCTCCAGTACCCGAAACTGTCGCGCTACCAGCTGCGCTACACCTCGATAGCCTATTGATTATAGCACACTACTTGCTTTTTGTCAAGCGAAAAAACGAGAAAACTAAAAAAAGGCGTATATCGTAGAGGGGGTGTAATATGTTCTTTATATAATTGACATCCCTAAAAATATATGCTACAATACAATTAGAAAAACAAACGAGAGGGGTGCTATTATGATACTTTGCGTGGGCGAGATCCTTGCGGATATGATCGGCGGTGCCGAGGGCGGCAGCATAGGCTTTCGGGCGTTTGCGGGCGGTGCGCCCTTTAACGTTGCAGTCGCCGCGCGCCGCGCGGGCGCACGCGTTGGGTTTGTTGGGCGCGTGGGAGATGACGTCGTCGGCAGATTCGTTGTCGGTGAGGCGCAAAAGGCGCACTTTGACTTTCTTGATATACAGACAGACCCCGAAAGAAACACCACCCTTGCCTTCGTTTCCTTGACGGACGGGGAGAGAGATTTCACCTTTCACCGCCACGAAACGGCGGACTACCATATCGACTTTGATGCAATCGACTTTGAAAAGTACGCGGGGCTTAAGATCTTGCATCTCGGCTCCTTGATGCTCTCCGAGAGGGCGGGGCGCGATTTCGCCAAGGCGGTTGCGGAAAAGGCGAAGGCGTTTGGCGTCCCTCTTTCCTTTGATATGAACTTCCGTATGGATACCTACCGCGATTTTGCCGAGGCGAGGGCGGCGTATGCGCCCTTTGTTGAGGCGGCGGATATTATCAAGTTTTCCGAGGATGAGCTTGCCCTTTACACGGGCATCTCGGACACCGTATCGGCGATCGAGAGCATTTGCCATAAGGATCAACTGTTTGTTTTAACGCTCGGCGCGCGTGGCTCGATGTACTACTATAACGGGGAGCGTGCGACGGTTCCCACCGAGCCCGTGACGCCCGTAGATACGACGGGCGCGGGAGATGCCTTCTTCGGCACCTTCCTTGCGAAGATCGAAAGCGGGGCAAGGGATAAAGCAACGCTTGAGCGCGCACTCCGTGAAGCAAACGCGGCGGGCGCACGCGCGACACAGCATTTGGGTGCGGTCGTGCTTTCGGATGGGGAGAGCGAGGACGAAACGGTCGACCGCGTTGCCCAAGCGGTTTTGGAAGAATACCGCCCCGCCTTTGAGGAGCTTGCAAAATGATCAAATTAAGTCAAGATAAGGTTTTGTATCTTCACAAGATCATCGCGAAAGAAACGGGTGGGGACGCGGGTATCCGCGACGAAGGGCTCTTGAACAGCGCCTTAGAAGCCCCTTTCCAAGCCTTTGGCGGCGTGGAGCTTTATCCGACGCTCGAGGAAAAGGCGGCGCGCCTTGGCTATGCGCTCATTGCCAATCACGCCTTCCTCGACGGGAACAAGCGCATCGGGATGTATGTCCTTTTGGTTTTCCTTTGGGTGAACGGGGTCGATTTCCGTCCCGCCGTTTCGGATGTGGCGCGGGTCGGTCTTGCCGTTGCCGCAGGAGAGATGGGATACGACGCACTCCTTGCGTGGATCCTAGAAAACAAATAAAATAACAATTAAGAATAGGACAGAGAACATAGAGAGCTCTGTCCTATTTTCTTAATACGCTTTGCCTTGCAGAATTATTTTGCGTTGACCTCGTCCCAGACCTTTCGTAGCGTGTAAAGCATTTCCTCGGCGGCTGCCTCGGGATCCTTTGCCTTCATAATGCCACTCGTACAGCCCGTTGCTTGTGCTCCCGCACGGATGACGTTTGCCACGTCCTCGGGTCCCGAGATCCCTGCACCCTGTAAGACCATAATGTCAGGGTTGATGTCACGGACTGCCGCGATGGTGTCCCGCACGTAGCCCATATCGCTGGCGATGCCCGTGCCGATCAGCTCGGTGGGCTCCGCAACGATGAGGTTGGGGGAAAGCAGGGCGATCTCGCGGATCTCCTTTACGCTGTCGGCGCAAACGATGGTAGCAAGACCTACCTCGTCGGCGCGGGCAATGGTTGCTTGGATCTCTTGGAGCGTGAGCTTTTTTTCGGCGTGATTGAGCATAACGCCCACAGCACCCGCCGCCTTGACCGATTCGGGAAGGACGGCCCCAAGCCCGCGTCCCGGGGTGAGCGCGTCCATATGCTGTGCGTAGACGTGAATGCGCTCGGTGTTCTCCGCCAAAAGACGGATATCGGCGTATTGGGGTGTAACGATAACATCAAGATCGTATTTTAAGGCGATCTTATCGACTGTCTTGGCGAGCTTTAGCATACGCTCGCCCCACATAAAGCATTTGGGACCAATCTCAAAATAGGGGGCTTTGATCTTATAATTCTTTAACATAACCTTCTCCTCTTTGGCGCAAAATGTCAATAGTTCTTTTCATCCAAGGCGCAGTAGCGGGCGTATGCCTCGGCATAATCGTCGGCGGTGGGAAAATAGCTTTTATCCGTTTTCACAATGCTCCTTGCAGCAGATGCGATGTCGGGAAAATCACCGATTCCGACCGCCGCCGCGAGGGCGGTTCCAAGACACGCCGTTTCGGATTCGGCGAGTGTCTTTAGCGGTGTTTTTGTGACGGAAGCCTTAATGGATGCCCAAAGAGGGCTTGCGGCACCGCCGCCCGTAATGCGGATCTCGCGAAGCGATCGCATCTCTAGGGCGTCAAGGTTTTGCTTAAGGTTAAAGGCGATGGCTTCCATAATGGCACGGGCGAAGTGCCCGCGCGTGTGAGAAAGCGAAACGCCAGAAAAGACGGCGCGGGCGTTTGGGTCGTATTTTGGAGTGTACGCGCCGCAAAAATAGGGAAGCACGGTGAGCCCGTCACACCCCGGACTGACCTTTTCCGCTAGGGCATCAAGCTCCTTAAAGGAAAAGCGCTCGGCAAGGGTGTTTTTAAACCATTTTAATGCCATACCTGCGGTGGATGAGCATAAAATACGGCAATATTTGCCCCGAATGGCGTGTGCGTGGCAGGGGACAACGCTCCTTTCGTCGTAAGGGGGAAACTCGTCGGATGTGACACAGATCGCCATTATCGTTCCAGTCATTTCGCTGATCGCCGTATCATCCGTGATGCCACACCCGACGGTACCCGCGATCTGGTCCAGCATTCCCGCGATGACGGGAATGCCCTCGAAGAAGCCAACGGGCGTCGCCGTTGGGACGAGAGAAGGGAGAAGCGCCTTGTCGACACCGATGAAGTCGAGCATCTTTTCCCACCAGATGCCGTTTTGGATATCGTAGTAAAGAGAAGAGGACTGCACGGTCCCCTCAGTGACGAAATTTCCCGTCAGGTGATAGAGAATAAAGTCCTCAAGCAAAAATATTTTTTTCGTTTTTGCCCAGATCTCGGGACGGTTTTTTTGCATCCACATTAGCTTAGAAGCAGGGAATGCGGCAGGGATCTCGGCTTGCCCTGTGACCTCGTAGACGGCTTTTCTGCCAAAGTGCGCTTCAAGCGCCCTTGCCTCTTCCGTTGCACGGTTGTCAAGCCACACGATGGCGGGGGCAAGGGGGGTGCCGTACTCGTCGGCAAGAATGAGTGTTTCTCCTTGGGTGTCTACGGAAAGGGCGTCGATTTTGCCGCACTCTTGAATAAGGTCGCGGATGGCTTCCTTGCAAAGCGCGACGTACTTCATTGCGTCGAACTCAATAAATCCCGTTCGGGGATCGGTGTCTAAAATGTAGTCTACCGTTTTTAGGGCGAGGCGGTTTCCGCTACGGTCAAAGACCGCCGCCTTGAGGGAAGTGGTTCCGATATCAATACCGAGATATTTTCTGCTCTCCATAGCGCCTCTCCTTTGTGTGTCGCGGTCGACCGAGTTTTTAAAATGGTATTATATAAAGAGGGCAAAAGTCAAGGGAAGCGGCAAGAGAGAGAAGTATTTTGAACGAATGGAGAAGAATTTTTGACATACGGGCCGATTTTAGAAAAAACGTCGCGGATCTATCTATGCCCTTGACACGCCATTTGGGGGTGCGTTGTACAAAATGCGTCTTTAATTGTACGCAAAAAAGGGAAAAGCGTTATATAATGTACTTGTAAGAGAGCAAATCTATACAAACGAGGTGACGGAATGGTAAACGATTTCTCCGAATATCGCATTAAAAAGACCATAGAGATCGACTCCTTGACCTCAATTCATTATTTTGAATTTGGCGATGGATTCGAGGATGCGCTGGAAGCGCACGAGCCTTGGGAGCTGGTCTACGTGGACCGTGGAAGCTGTGGCATCGTTGCGGACGACCGTTCCTTCGTTTTAAACCAAGGAGAGATGTATTTCCACAAGCCGTTTGAGCAACATATGCTAAAGGTCGTCAAGGGGATCGCACCCAATATTTTTATTGTCACCTTTTCATCTACTTCCCCTGCGATGCGCTTTTTCGAGAATCGCAGGCTGACTGCATCTCTTGAAACCAAACAGCAGATCTCCGCCATTCTGCACGAGGCATCCAACACCTTTGACCTTCCCTTCAACGATCCGCGTATGGGCACGCTTCGCTTGCGCGAGGACGAGGGCCTTTGGGGCGGTGAGCAGACGGTGCTTGCCCGACTGGAATTGATGCTCGTGGAGATCATCAGAAACAACCGACATTACCCCACAAAGCCCAAGCAGTTCTTGCCCAAGGAGATCGTGGACGACGAGTTTGCCCTGCGGATCATCCGCTTTATGGAAGAACGGCTCTACGGCAGATTTACGATGGAAGAGCTTGCGCGTGAACTTGCCTTTGGAAAGACT
>JAZSBJ010000066.1:0-2935 GCA_045602305.1 Eubacteriales bacterium
CCGCTTGGCCTCCGACTTTCGTTCTTTTCAAAGTGACCTTTGCACTTTTGACGCGCGGCGCGGTTTCGGCGCTTTTGAGCCTGCTTGGCGGGCTTTCCTCCGCTTTGCTACTGCTCGCGCTTTTTCGCTATGCACGCCCCCTCGGCACGCTCGGCATCAGCGTTCTCGGTGCTGTGACCCACAGCGCGGCACAGCTGCTTGGCTCGTGCCTTTTGTACGGTACGGGCGTTTTGGCGTACGCGCCCGTTCTCTTGGCACTCTCGCTCCCAAGCGGTGCGATCACCGCGACGGCACTGCGCGCCTTGGAGCATTTTCCCCTTTTCCAAAAAATCAACCGAAAGGAAACGAAGGATGAAGGATCCCTTTAACACCCTGCGTCCGTGCCATACGCGCGGCATCCATCTGCCACACAGAAAAAACACGGCGGCGACGGAAAGCGTTTCGCTTCCTATTCCCGAAAAGGTCTATATCCCTATGCAAATGCACATCGGCGCCCCCTGCACGCCCACGGTTTCGGTCGGGGATCGGGTGCGCGTCGGCGATAAGATCGGCGATAGCGAGGCACCCGTTTCGGCGCCCGTCCACGCGTCCGTCAGCGGTACCGTCACGGGCATTTATCCTATGACGGTGGGCGGCGGCACAACGGCAACCGTCGTTGAGATCGCGTCGGACGGCAAAATGGAGAGCGCCGATCTCGTTCTCCCCACGGTGACCGACCGCGCTTCCTTCTTGAATGCCGTGCGTGAATCGGGACTCGTCGGACTTGGCGGCGCGGGCTTCCCCACCCACATCAAGCTCGCCGTCCCCAAGGGAAAGACGGTCGACACCCTCATCGTCAACGTCGCGGAGTGCGAGCCGTATCTGACGAGCGACCACCGCACCGTGCTTGAGGACGGCTGGGACGTAATGAGTGGCGTCTATGCCATTCTGCACTATCTCGATATTCCGCGCGTTCTTATTTGCGTCGAGGAAAATAAGCCCGACGCCATTGAAACGCTCCGCAAGATCGCCGATTCCTCTGCGGATGAGGGCGACCGCGTGCGCGTGCTTCCCCTAAAAGCAACCTATCCGCAGGGCGCCGAAAAGGTACTTATCCGTGCGGCAACGGGCAGAGAAGTGCCGTCCGGCGGGCTTCCTGCCGACGCGCATTGCATCGTGATGAACGTCACGGGTGTTTCTAAGCTCGCCGCATACTTAAAAACGGGAATGCCCCTCGTTTCCAAGCGCGTCACGGTGGACGGCGACGCGGTAGAAAATCCGCAAAACATCATCGTTCCCATCGGCACGCCCGTGTCTGAAGTCCTCGCCTTTACAGGGCTTCGCGAAGCGCCCAAAAAGATCTTGATGGGCGGTCCTATGATGGGCATTACTCTCGCCGCCCCCGACGTTCCCGTCGTGAAAAACAACAACGGCATCCTCGCTCTTACCGAAAAGGGATGCGCGCCCTTTGCGCCCACCCCTTGCATTCGTTGTGCGAGATGCGTTATGCATTGCCCGATGGGGCTCTCCCCTGTCACGCTTGCCAAGGCGGCGGAGCGCGGCGATGCGGACGCCTTAGAGAAAAGCGGACTCCTCTCTTGTATGGAGTGCGGCTCTTGCGCCTACGTGTGCCCCGCCAAGCGCCCCCTCGTGCAAAATATGCGAACGGGCAAGGCGCTTCTGCGCGAACGAAATTCTCGAAAGAAAGGATAAACGATATGAAGCTCACCGTTTCCTCTTCTCCGCACATTCGCGGCACGGCGAAAACGTCGCGCATTATGGTCGACGTCCTCATATCGCTCATTCCCGCCGCCCTCGCGGCATCGTGGTTTTTCGGTCTGCGTGCGCTCGTTGTCTTAGCCTTTTGCGTCCTTCTTTGCGTTGGGCTTGAGGCGCTCTCTCGCCTCGTGATGAAGCGGGAAAACACCGTGTTTGACGGCTCTGCCGCCGTCACGGGTGCGCTCCTCGCGCTCACGCTCCCCGCAGACGTCCCTTTGCACTTCGCCGCGCTCGGCTGTGCCGTCGCCATCGTCGTTGTGAAGCAGATGTTCGGCGGGCTTGGCTGCAATTTCGTCAACCCCGCGCTCACCGCGCGCATCGTTATGCTGATTTCCTTCCCGACGGCAATGACCTCGTCGGCGCAAAACCTCGCACTTCCCGACGGCGTCACTGGCGCCACCCCCCTTGCGGGCGGGGAAGCGTCGTCCTTGCTTGACCTTTTCCTCGGCAGGGTCGGCGGTGCTATGGGCGAGGGCTGTAAGATCGCCATTCTCTTGGGACTTGCGTATCTTCTCGTTCGCCGCGTCATCTCTCCCGTCATTCCCGTTTTTATGGTGGGGACGGTCGCCCTCTTTAGCCTTATCGTGGGCGAAAGCGTCGGCTTCCAGGTGCTGTCGGGCGGGCTTTTGTTCGGCGCCGTCTTTATGGCGACCGATTACGTCACAAGCCCCATCACCCTAAAGGGGCAGGCGCTTTACGCCGTCGGATGCGGGCTTCTCACGGTTCTCATCCGTCTGTATGCAAATCTTCCTGAGGGCGTGTCCTACGCCATCGTGCTTATGAATATCGCAACGCCCCTCATCGACCGCGCCTTCCGTCCGCGTCCCTACGGCAGTAAAGCACGAAAGGGGGGACGCGCGTGAGCTTTAAAAAGACCTTTCTTCCCGCCCTGATCCTTGCCGCCATTTGCCTTATCTCGGCTTTGGCGCTTTCTCTCACCAACCGCTTGACCGCGGATCGAATCGCCGAGGTGGAATATGAGAGATATCTCGCCTCTGCTTCTGCCGTTTTGCCTGAGGGTGCAACGCTCACGCCACTCGCGCTTGAGGGCGCCGAAGGCTTTGTCGGCAAAAACGCCGAAGGCGAGCTTCTCGGCTACGCCATCAAATCCTCGGCAAAGGGCTACGGCGGCGAGGTTACCTGCGTTGTCGGCTTTGGTAAAGCAGGCAAGCTCATC
>JAZSBJ010000067.1:0-8868 GCA_045602305.1 Eubacteriales bacterium
GTCGAGGGGATCGCTGTCCGCAGTAAATGCCGCTTCTTTTTTTATCATATTCTACTCCGTTTTCTAATCTATGCAACGGGTTAACACCGTTTTTTCTATTGCAAGAGAGCGCTCTTGCACCTCTATTATAACCGTTTTTTCAAAAAAAGCAAGAGTTTTCTTCCTTTTTAGAGAAAAAGGCTTGACAAACAGGGGCAAAAATAGTATAATGTTTTCATTAAAGTTAACACCGTTAACCAAAAGGAGAAGATGTTATGATCGTCAAAAAGATGCAAGCGCTTGGAGAAAAGCGCTCCGTCATTCGCGAGATTTTTGAATACGGCAACGCGCGCCGCGCCGCCATCGGTGCGGAAAACGTTTTCGATTTCAGCCTTGGCAACCCCAGCGTTCCCGCCCCCGACGCGGTGAACGAGCAGCTGATCAAGATGCTTTCCGAAACGGATTCCGTTTCCCTACACGGCTACACCTCTGCCCCCGGAGATATGGGTGTTCGCACCGCCATTGCCGACTACTTAAACAAGACCTACGACATCGGTGCCGCCCCCGCGGACCTGTATATGACGGTGGGTGCCGCCGCTTCCCTCTCGGCTTGCCTTTCCGCCGTTGCGGGCGAGGGCGAGGAGGTTGTCGTTTTTGCCCCCTTCTTCCCCGAATACCGCGTCTTCACCGAGCAGACGGGCGCCTCTCTCCGCATCGTTCCCGCGGACGAGGAAACCTTTGAGATCAATTTTGAGGCACTCTCGGGCGCCCTCTCGGAAAAGACTGCCGCCGTGATCATCAACTCCCCGAACAACCCCTCGGGCGCTGTGATCTCGGAAGCCTCTCTTATCCGTCTTGCCGACACGCTCCGCGCGGCAGAGGAAAAGTACGGACACGTTATTTACCTCATCGCGGACGAGCCCTATCGCGAGCTGGTATACGACGGCGTTACCGTTCCCTATGCAACCAAGTTTTACGACGACACGCTCGTTTGCTATTCCTTTTCCAAATCCCTTTCCCTGCCGGGTGAGCGCATCGGCTACGTGCTGGTTTCTCCCACGGCAAAGGAAAAGAGTGCGGTATACGCCGCCATTTGCGGTGCGGGAAGAGCCCTCGGCTACGTTTGCGCGCCCAGCCTTTTCCAAAAGCTCTTGCCCCACTGCCTTGGTATGGTTTCCGACCTTGCCACCTACAAGGAGAACCGCGACCTGCTTTACGAGGGGCTTTCCGCATATGGCTTCACCCTCAAGCGTCCTGACGGTGCCTTCTATCTCTTTATGAAATCGCCCGAGGCGGACGCCAACCGCTTCTGCGAGCGCGCTAAGAAGTACGAGCTTTTGCTCGTTCCGGGAGATGATTTTGCCTGCCCCGGCTACGTTCGCATCGCCTATTGCGTCACGACCGAGCAGATCCGCCGTTCTCTCCCCGCGTTCCGCGCCCTCGCAAAAGAATACGACTTATTAAAGGAGTAAAATATGGATCGTCTTGAAAAAGCAAGAGAGGTCATCAACCGCGTCGATAGCGAGATGGCAAGGCTCTTTGAAGAGCGCCTTGTCGCCGCGCGTGAGGTTGCGGCGTACAAAAAGGAGCACGGGCTCCCCATCTTGGACGCGTCCCGCGAGGCGGCAGTCATCGCACGCGGCGCTTCGTGCATCTCAGACGAATCTCTCAAGGAATATTACGTCACATTTCAGCGCGGACTGATGGCAGTCTGCCGCAGCTATCAAAGCCTGCTCCTTGAGGGCACGCGCATCGCGTACAGCGGCACCGAGGGTGCCTTTGCCCATACAGCGGCAGGGCGCATCTTCCCCGAGGGAGAGCGCGTGGGCTACCCCGACTTCGTTTCCGCCTACCGCGCAGTAGAGCGCGGCGATTGCTACGCTGCCGTGCTTCCGATCGAGAATTCCTTCGCGGGTGAGGTAGCGCAGGTCACCGACCTTCTCTTCTCGGGCTCGCTTTCCGTTTCGGGTATGTACAGTCTTGCCGTCACGCAAAATCTTTTGACGCTGCCGGGGGCTGACATTTCCAAGATCAAAACGGTCATAAGCCACCCGCAAGCCCTCTCGCAGTGCGAAAAGTATCTGCGCGAGCAGGGATATGAAACGGTCGCCGCGGAAAACACCGCCATCGCCGCGAAAACGGTCAAGGAGAAAAACGATCCCACCGTTGCCGCCATCGGCGCAGAGGAAAACGCCACGCTCTACGGGCTGAACGTTGCCGCGCGCGCTATCAACGAAAACGCGGGCAACACCACTCGCTTCGCCGTATTCACCCGTGCGCGCCATCCTCTCCCCAAGGACGCGGGCGCGTCGGGACGCTTCATTCTCGTCTTTACCGTCCTCAACGAGGCAGGCTCGCTTGCCAAAGCCCTTGACATCATCGGCAAATTCGGCTTCAACCTTCGCACCCTGCGCTCCCGCCCGATGAAGGGACTTATGTGGAAGTATTATTTCTACGTGGAAGCAGAGGGCAACATTGATTCGAGCGAGGGAAAGGCAATGCTCGCCGCACTCGGACAGCTCTGCGACAATCTAAAGATCTCGGGCACCTACACCGAAGCCGAGCCTCTCGCATAACTCCAGCACAAAAACAAAAAGGAGCCGCGCTATGCAAAGCACGCTTACCGTAAAAACGTCCAAGGGCAGTTACCCCATCACCGTCGAACGGGGTGCGCTTGCGCGCGTGGGAACGCTTTTGGAGCTTTCCCGCCGCGTCTTGATCGTCACCGACGATGGTGTACCCGCGGAATACGCCGCCACCGTTGCGGCGGCTTCCCTGCACCCCACCGTCGTAACGCTTCCCGCAGGGGAAGGAACCAAGAGCCTCGCCGTGTTTGAATCCCTGCTTTCCACGATGCTGAAGGCGGGCTTTACAAGACACGACTGCGTCGTTGCCGTCGGCGGCGGTGTTGTCGGGGACCTTTCGGGCTTCGTTGCCGCAAGCTATATGCGCGGCGTGGATTTTTACAACGTCCCCACGACCCTTCTTTCCCAAGTGGATTCCTCGATTGGGGGAAAGGTCGCCGTCAATCTTGACGGCATCAAAAACTCGGTCGGTGCCTTTTATCCGCCGCGTGCGGTCGTGATCGACCCCGACGTCTTAAAAACGCTCCCCGCGCGCCAGATCTCGGCAGGACTTGCCGAGGTCGTCAAAATGGCGGCAACGCACGACAAAGCCCTGTTCTCGCTTCTTGAAAGCGACGGGTGGCAAAGTGCAATGGACGGCGTGATCCTCGCCGCCCTCAAGATCAAAAAAGCCGTCGTCGAAGAGGACGAAACGGAAAAGGGGCTGCGCCGCGTATTGAACTTTGGGCACACCGTGGGACACGGCATTGAAGCAGAGGCGGGGCTAGAAGCGCGCAAAAGCGGATTTTATCACGGCGAATGCGTCGCGCTCGGAATGCTTCCGATGTGCAGTGCCGCCGTGCGTGAGCGACTTCTTTCCGTTCTCAAAAGGCTCGCACTTCCCACCGATTGCACCCTCTCAAAGGAAAAGGTGCTAAACGCCATCACCCACGACAAAAAGGCAGAGAGCGACGGGGTCGCCGCCGTCATCGTTGACGAGATCGGCGCATTCCGCTTTGAAACGCTCTCGCGGGAAGCATTTTCCGCGCGCATTGCGGAAGCGCTCCCCAACATCAAATAATGTAAACATTCGTTCACATACAGAGGTTTTTATGAAAAACACGTTTGGAAACAACGTCGCCGTTACCCTGTTTGGCGAAAGCCACGGCGATATGATCGGTTGTGTCGTCGACGGACTTTCCCCCGGTGTTGCCGTTTCGACGGACGCCATTGCAAAAGCGCTTGCGCGTCGCCGTCCCAAGGACGCCCTTTCCACCTCGCGCCGCGAGCCCGACGATTTTCGCATCGTCAGCGGCGTTTACAAAGGGAAAACGACGGGCACGCCCATCACCATTCTCATTCCCAACACCCAAACCCGTAGCACCGACTACGAAAACGCGCCCCGTCTTGCGCGCCCCGGACACGCGGACTATACCGCCCATATCAAATATGCGGGGTATGAGGATTTCCGCGGCGGCGGACATTTTTCGGGACGCCTGACCGCCGCCCTCGTCGCGGCGGGTGCGATCGCTACCGAGGCGCTTCGCCAAAAGGGCATTCTCGTCGGCACGCACGTGTCCTCGATCGCAGGCATTGCGGACGCGCCCTTCTCGGAAACGGAAGACGCGCTCCTTAAGGAGCTTGCCGCACTCGCCGAGAGCGAGTTCCCCGTTTTGTCGGAAGTGCGCGGCGAAGAGATGCAGCGCGCCATTCTCAACGCGAAAACGGACGCCGACAGCGTCGGCGGCATTCTCGAAACGGTCGTTCTCGGGATACCCGCAGGCGTGGGCGAGCCCTTCTTTGACAGTGTGGAAAGCCGCCTCTCGCATATGCTCTTCTCCATTCCCGCCGTTAAGGGTGTGGAGTTTGGCGACGGCTTTGCGCTTGCTTCGATGCGCGGAAGCGCAGCAAACGACCAGATGCTTGTGAAGGACGGTAAGGTCATCACCGAAACCAATCACGCAGGCGGCATCTTTGGCGGTATCACAAGCGGCGCACCGCTTCGCTTCCGCATTGCCGTCAAGCCCACCCCCTCTATTTTTAAGGAGCAAAAAACGGTTTCCCTCACGGACGGCAAGGAAGCGACGCTTTCCCTGCAGGGCAGACACGACCCCTGCGTCGTGCATCGTGCCGCCCCCGTTACGGATGCGGTGACCGCCCTCGTGCTTTGCGATCTGCTTTGCTCTGCCTTTGGGGTGAATTACTTTACTCCCAGCGAATAAAGACAACCTTTCTTTACAAAAGAGGTAATTATGAAATACGGACTGATCGGCAAAAAGCTGGGGCACAGCTTCTCTAAGGAGATCCACGCCCACCTTGCCGACTATGAATATTCTCTTCTTGAGCTTCCCACCGAAGACGACGTTGCCGCCTTTTTGAAGGCAGGCGACTTTTCCGCCATCAACGTCACCATCCCCTACAAGCAGACGGTCATTCCCTTTCTCGATGAGATCGCGCCCGAGGCGCGCGCCATCGGGGCGGTCAATACCGTCGTCAACCGCGACGGACGCCTTTACGGCTACAACACCGATTTTTACGGAATGAAGGTGGCACTTGCCCGCATCGGTGCTACGAGCCTTTCGGGGAAGCACGCCCTCGTGCTTGGCACGGGCGGCACCTCGCACACCGCGTGTGCCGTTCTTGCGGCGTTGGGCGCTTCATCGGTGCATACCGTCAGTCGCACGCCGAGGGACGGCGCCATCTCCTACGAGGAGGCGATGCGAGAGCATCGGGACGCCGACGTTCTTATCAATACAACGCCCGTCGGAATGTTTCCAAATACCGACGACTCTCCCATCTCGCTCGACGCCTTTTCAAGGCTTTCCTATGTGTTTGACGCCGTGTACAACCCGCTTTCCAGCCGTCTTGTTTCCGAGGCACGGGCGCGCGGCATTTCCGCATCGGGCGGGCTTTATATGCTCGCGGCGCAAGCGTATCGCGCGTGTGAACTGTTTCTTGACACCACCCTTTCGCCCGACCTTTTGGAAACGGCGTATCTTCGCGTTTTGAATGCCAAGCAAAGCATCGTTTTGATCGGAATGCCCTCATCGGGCAAGACCACCGTCGGGCGCGCGCTTAGCAAGGCGACAAGACGCCCCTTTATCGACCTCGACGAGGAGATCGTAAAGGCGGCGGGGCGCGATATTCCCGCCATCTTCCGCGACGAGGGCGAGGAAGCCTTCCGCGATAAGGAGAGTGAGGCTGTGCGCCTTGCCTCGCAAAAAACGGGGGTCATCATCGCAACGGGCGGCGGCGCCGTACTGCGTCCCCAAAATATAGCGCGCTTAAAGCAAAACGGCGTTCTCGTCTTTCTCGACCGCGCGCTTGAGGATCTCACGCCCACGGGCGACCGTCCCACCGCAAGCAGCCGTGCGGCGATCGAGGCACGCTATCGCGAGCGTCTTCCCATTTATCTTGCCGCGAAGGATATCGCCGTCAAGGTAAAGAACGACCCCGACGAGGTCGTTTCCAACATCCGAAAGGAGCTTTCCTTATGAAAATTTACGTGTTAAACGGTCCGAACCTCAATCTTCTCGGCGTGCGTGAGCCCGCCATTTACGGGAATGAGAGCTACGCGGACCTCATTCGAAAAATAGAGGCGTACTCCAAGGAGCGGGGCGTTTTTGTCCGCCTCTTACAAAGCAACCACGAGGGCACGCTCGTCGACTATATTCAAGAGGGCTATTTTGAGAAGATCGACGGCATCGTATTGAACCCCGGCGCATACACCCACACGAGCATTGCCCTGCTCGACGCCATCAAGGGAACGGGGATCCCCACCGTTGAAGTGCATATCTCAGACCCCGACACAAGAGAGGAATTCCGCAAGCAGAGCTATATTCGCCCTGCGTGCATTGCCACCGTCAAGGGGCACGGAACGAACGGATATCTTGAGGCGCTCGATCTTCTCATCAGGCACAAGAAGGAGGCGGCGACGTGACCGTACAGATAAAAAAGGGGAAGGCGTGCGGCAAGGTAAGCGCGCCGCCCTCCAAAAGTATGGGGCACCGTTTGCTCATTTGTGCCGCGCTTGCCGAGGGCGAGAGCCGCATTCGCGGCATCTCCGAGAGCGCGGATATGAAGGCAACGCTCGGTTGCCTTGCGGCGCTCGGTGTCGGGTACACTTTGGACGGGGACACCGTCACGGTGCGCGGCATCCGAATGCAGGACGCAAAGCCGCAAGCCCCTCTTTATTGCAACGAAAGCGGCTCTACTCTCCGCTTTTTCATTCCTCTTGCAATGCTTTCGGGCAACAACACCCTCTTCACGGGTGCGGAAGCGCTCTTCCGCCGTCCGATGACGGTCTATGAGGAGATGGCGAGAGAAAAAGGGCTTTTCTTCTCCAAGGACAGCCAAAGCGCAGCGGTCAAGGGACCGCTTGCATCGGGCGAATACCGCGTTGCGGGCAACGTGAGCAGTCAGTTTATCAGCGGGCTTCTCTTTGCTCTGCCTCTGCTTGCGGGCGACAGCGTCATTCGCATCACGCCGCCGCTGGAGAGCCGTTCCTACATTCATTTGACGATAACCGCCCTTGCCGCCTTTGGCGTTAAGGTCGAGTGGCAGGACGAGCTTACCCTCTTCGTGCGCGGCAATCAGCGATATCTTCCTACCGACGCCGTCGTTGAGGGCGATTATTCGGGGGCGGCGTTTCTCGATGCTCTTACCGCCCTTGGGGGCGAGGTGGAAACCGAGGGGCTCAACCCCGACTCCTTGCAGGGAGATCGCGTGTATCACCGCTTCTTCCCAATGCTATCCCGCGGAACGCCCACCGTTCACCTCGGGGATTGCCCCGACCTCGGTCCCATTCTTTTTGCCGTTGCGGCGGCAAAGAACGGCGCTGTATTTACGGGCACGGAGCGCTTGCGGATGAAGGAGAGCGACCGCGTTGCCTCAATGGCGGACGAGCTTGCAAAGTTTGGCGTCACCGTGACCGAGGGGGATGGCAGCGTGGTCGTCTATCCTACCGATTTTCACGCCCCGACGGAGATGCTTGACGGACACAACGATCACCGCATCGTGATGGCGCTCTCCGTGCTTTGCACCCTAACGGGGGGCGAAATTGCAGGGGCCGAGGCGGTTTCCAAGAGCTTCCCCGACTTTTTCAAGAAGCTCGCCTCTCTCGGCATTGAAGTATCAAAGAAATAAGGCTAGGAAAAAGCAATGAAACTCAATAAGGACACAGATATTTTGATCATCGGTCTTGGTGTCATCGGCGGCGGCTACGCCAAAGCCCTCACCAAGCAAGGCTTTCACATTCGCACCATCACCGAGCGAATGGAAGACATTGAATACGCCCTCAAGGAAGGAATGATCGAGGATGGCCGCGTGACGGTGGACGAGGAGTACGTTCGCCGCGCCGACCTCATCATCTTTGCGCTTTACCCGCACACATTCGTAGAGTGGCTCGAAAGCTATCAGCACTTCTTTAAAAGTGGCGCCCTGATCACCGACGTGACGGGTGTTAAGTCCACGCTCGTCACGCAGGTGCAAAATATGCTCCGCCCCGACGTTGAATTTATCGCCGCCCACCCGATGGCAGGTCGTGAAAGAAGCGGCGTTCTGTTTAGCGACGACGGCGTATTCCGCGGCGCAAACTATATCGTCACCCCCACCGAGAAAAACAGCCCCGAGGCGATCGGCACCTGCCGCGAGCTTGGATGGCTTCTCGGCTTCTCATCCGTTTGCGAGCTGACGCCCGAGGAGCACGACCGAATGATCGCATTCCTCTCTCAGCTCACGCACTGCATTGCCATTACACTGATGACCGCCAACACCGACGAGGGACTTGCACGCTATACGGGTGACTCCTTCCGCGACCTCACGCGTATTGCAAAGATCAACGATGAGATGTGGAGCGAGCTTTTCCTTCTCAACCGCGATGCGCTCCTCGAGCAGATGGATGCCTTTACGCGCGAGTTTGATAAGCTCCGCACCTTCATCGCCGAAGGTAAGCGCGAGGAAATGCGCGAAATGATGCGCGAATCCACCGCAAGGCGCTCTTTGTTTGATAAAAAGTAAATTGTTGTTTGCATTAGATAGAAAGGAAAATCGTTATGAATATGAATTTCATTCGCAAGCTCCCCATTCCGATGGACATAAAAGCCGAGTTCCCGCTTTCCGATGCGCTCGCCGCACGCAAGGTGGAAAATGATAAAGAGATCGCCGACGTTTTTGCAGGCAGGTCCGATCGCTTGGCGCTCATCATCGGTCCTTGCTCCGCTGACCGCGAGGACGCAGTGATCGAATACATCTGCCGCCTGCGCGACCTGCAGGAAAAGGTAAAGGACAAGGTGCTTATCATCCCCCGCATCTACACCAACAAGCC
>JAZSBJ010000068.1:0-5399 GCA_045602305.1 Eubacteriales bacterium
TAAATACCACGCTTGGGGCAATCACAAGATTCTGTCCGCAGACGGCGTAGAGATTACTGATGAAGCGCATCTCGGTTATCTCAACCCACACCGTTACCGTGGCTATTATTACAGCGACGAGATGGGGCTTTACTACCTCAAATCGCGTTTTTACGATCCTTCCATCGGGCGTTTCATTTCTGCTGATAGCATCGACTATCTTGACCCGCACACCGTCGGTGGCTTGAATCTCTTTGCGTATTGCCATAATGATCCGGTAAATCATTTTGATCCTAACGGAAATTTCTCTTTGCCTAATTGGGCAAAGGTTGCCATTGGTGCAGTAGTTATCGTCGGCTTGGCTGTTGCTACTGTGGCGACAGCTGGAACGGTGGCGGCACCAATATTGGGAGTCGCCCTCTCTGGAGCTATCAAGGGAGGCGCAGTGGGTGCTGTGATGGGAGCCGTGGAGGGTGCAATTTCCGACGGATGGCAAGGTGCCTTGGACGGAGCAGCTTCGGGTTTTTTGTCTGGCACGCTTATAGGCGGTACAACGGGAGCTATAGCGGCGGGCGTAAATATCGCTACCGGCACCACGACTATTGTGGGAAAAGCTCACGGATCAACATTACATAAGCTTGCAACGAACATGGAAGTCGGGAAAATGGCGGCCTCTGGTCAGTATTCTCAAATTGGTGTAAACAAGGCCTTAAACACAATGGGTCTAATTGGGAAAAGTCGTCCTGATGTTGTTGGTATCGGGAAGCGCGGCCTAAATAAACTGGTGGAGGTTGTAAGCCCTAGACAGAGTACCAACTATATTGTAGGCAAGTTGTCTACGATGGTTTCCAACAATCCGGGAACTTTAGGGAAGATTGTTACTTGGGTCAGATTTTTGTTCAAATAAATTGATCAAGGAGATAGATTGTTGATTCCTGAAAAAATTAAACACTATTTTGAAATAAGCGCTCAAAAGGATTTTGGGGAAACTGCTTTGATTGAAGGAAAAATTATTTGTTGTAATAACCACAATTTTAAGATTTTGAGCAATGGTGAAATCAAATCGTCTCTTTTTACACTAGAACGGTTGGTTTCTCAAAGCAATTCGCTTGTGTTAGATGCGCAGTGTGAGAAATGTGGCAGAATTGTGCCCGTTTTTAATAGCGATTGCGACGGATATGGGAAGTGCGATGAAAGCACGGAAGTCGTTGCAATGAAAAAAAGCATCTTGCGGTGTAAGAAGTGCAAAGGCAACCACTTTGGGGTTTCTGTTAAGTATGAGTATCCAAGCGAAGAAGAACTTAAACAGCTTGATTTTATCAATCAAGATAACGCTTTTACTTGGATATGGATAACGATTAAGTGCCGTGATTGCGGGAAGATTTACAGGAATTTGATCAATCTAGAAACGGATTAAGACACTGCCAAAGAGCCGCACCCG
This sequence comes from Eubacteriales bacterium, assembly GCA_045602305.1. Lineage (GTDB taxonomy): Bacteria > Bacillota > Clostridia > Oscillospirales > CAG-272 > UBA1740. Next base: position 1,421 of record JAZSBJ010000068.1, read on the forward strand.
CCACGAAAGTGGCGGGTGTTTTCTCTTGACAGCGGAGCGCTATACGCCTGACGCACAAGGTCCCCGAAGGGAAAACGATTATCAATCGTTTTCCTAAGGCGGTAACTAAAACAAGGAGAAATGAAGCGAAGCTATGCTGCGCGCTCATTTTGACTATGTTTTAGGAAGGAAGTTATTGCCATACTTGACAACAGCGGCAAGGTTATGGTAAAATATAGTATGTAAACGAGAAAAAACAGTTAATAACTGTTTTTTCGAAGCGCTTAACTGAAATAAGGAGCGTGCGCCGTGAGGCTGTGCCGAGGGGCAAAGGCGACTATATTTCAGGAAGAATGCTTGGGGCAACTGCAAAACCGAATATCCCGAGGACGCCACGGCGCAAGAAAGAAGTGTCGGCAGTGCAAACCCCTTCCGTTACCGCGGGTACTACTATTGCGCAGAGCTTGGGCTTTATTACTTAAAGTCGAGATTCTATGACCCTTCTATCGGGCGCTTTATCTCTGCCGACAGCCTTGACTACCTTGATCCGCACACCGTCGGCGGCTTAAACCTGTTTGCGTATTGCAACAACAATCCCGTGATGAACGTTGACCCGACGGGGTGTTGGAGTTGGAGCGCTTTTTGGAAAGGCGTAGCAATGGTTGCCGTGGGTGTTACAGCTATCGCGGTATCAGTGGCGACATTTGGGGCGGCTACTCCCTTGGCTATGACAGCCGTAGCAGCGGTTACAGCTACTGCGGGAGCACTTACCGCTGTCAATGGAGTTGCTACCGTTGTTGAAGCTGCTACAGATTACAATTTTGTCGAAGAAGCGGTGTTCCAAGGCAATGAGGCGGCGTATGAAACTTATGCGGCCGTCACAGAGAGTGTTGCTTCGGTTGGTGCTGCTGTGCTGGGCGTATATAATGCAACGGGATATGCTAAAGCAGCCAGAGCGGGGCGACAGTATCTTGGTAAGGGTCATACAAAATATAAAAAGGGTATTTGGCGTTCAAAAGACGGATTTAGACAAATGCGGTTGGACAAAGGACATCTTAATATTGAACTTTTTGCAAATCCTCTTGCTTCCAAAGTTAAAAACATTACTATGATGAATGCTCATATTTACCACAAAGGATTTCGCATTTGGACTGAAATTGGCGGGAAAGCTTGGTTTTTGTTCTGAGTAGGAGGAAAAATGGAGATAACACGAAAAGCATTTCAAGAACGATTTTTAAGCGCGTTTGCTCCTAGTTTAACGAAAGCAGAAAGAAGGAAATTTCTTATAGATTGGAAGGGAAAAGGGTATCTTTGGCACCTTTTTAGTCATAATCTTGTCCCTTGCTTGGTTGGCGATGAGGCACGCGCGGCTTACGATAAAGTTGATAAAACAAATGCTTTAGAAATTCAATATGACTATGGCTTGGGAGACGAAACTATGCACCCTCTTCCTTCCACATACACGACCGCAAAAAAGGTTGATTGGTATGGATATACCGAGTTTTATATTGTAGGGAAAGATTTTTCTTGGTGTTACGTTATAACCCACGAGCTTGATTTGTGCGGTCCATATTTTTGTTATAATCCAAACGCAAAATAATTGATTCCTCGCACCCACCGCTTCGGCGGTGGGTGTTTTTTAAAGAAAAGCCACCTTTCGGTGGCATTTTTAGTGTAAACTCAGAACACGTCTACCGCCGCGACGCACAAGGTCCCCGAAGGGAAAACGATTGATAATCGTTTTCCCAAGGTGTTAACTAAAACAAGGGGGAATGAAGCGAAGCTATGCTGCGCGCTCATTTCGACTATGTTTGAGGAAGGAAGTTATTGCCATACTTGACAATAGCGGCAAGGACATAAATATAAGTACACCGCTTGGGGTAACTTCAAAAGCGAGTGCTCGGAAAACAGAAGAAAAGTGCACGGCGCTACGCTGATGTCTAAAAGTGCAAGCAAAAAGCACCCTTTCGGGTGCTTTTTTCGTGATGAGGCGCGCTTTGGGCGTGCATCGTTTCATTTTGCGCCAAGGACGCGAAGCGACACCTCGCCGCCCTTTAATACTTCCCTTTCGCCGTTTTCGTATTCGACGAGAAGACCGCCGCCCTCGGCAATGTCAAGGGCGCGTGCGGGGGTGCCTTTGCCCGACTTCTCGCGGTCGGTGAGCGCGTCAAAGACGAGAACATCCTTGCCCGAAAGGAGCGAGAGGGCGCGGTACGCCGAAAGAAAGGCGGTGTCGGGGAGTGCGTCGTAGAGGGGGGCGAGGGCTTGCACGATGGCGCGGTAAAGGCGCTCGCGCAGGGAGAAAAAGTCCTCACCCTCTCCGTCAAACACGGCGCCCGCCGTGCTTTGGATGTATGCGGGGAAGCCGCCATCGGGCGGGAGCAGGTTGACGCCGATGCCGAGAACGACGAAATCAAGCGTCCCGTCTGCGCGGAAGGCGCTCTCGGTAAGGATGCCCGCCACCTTTTTTCCGTCAATGTAGATGTCGTTGACCCATTTGATGCGCGCGTCCTTCCCCGTCAAGGTGCGTACGGCGCGCGCAACGGCAAGCGCCGCAAGATGCGTGATGAGCGACGCGCTTTGGGGGGATACGGTGGGGCGCAAAAGAAGGCTCATATAAAGCCCCGTCCTTTCGGGGGAGAAAAAGGGACGGGAGAGCCGTCCGTAGCCACCCTCTTGGCGGTCGGCGATGAGCAGCGTTCCCTCGGGCGCGCCCTCGCGTGCGAGCTGCTTTAAGGCGCGGTTGGTGGAGTCGATGCTCTCTAAAAAAATCGGTTGAATTTGCTTCATAAAACCTCTTTTTGCAAAGAATTGTTTACCTGTTCCAGAATTTTCTGTCAAGACTGCGGTAGGAGATCGCCTCGGCGATATGCTCGCGGCGAATGAGGGGGCTCTCTGCAAGGTCGGCAATCGTCCTTGCCACGCGCAAGACGCGGTCGTGTCCGCGCGCCGTCAGCCCAAGGCTCTCAAACGCGCCGCGCAAGAGCGCGGAAGCCTCGTCGTCCATCACGCAGTAGGTGCGGATCTCGGCGGGCGTGAGTGCGCCGTTGGAAAACGCCCCGCTTCCCTTTTTGAAGCGCTCCTTGGCAAAGGCACGGGCGCGATTGACACGTGCGCGGATCGCGGCGGAGCTTTCTCCGCCCTCGGTTTCTCCGTGGATCTCGTCAAAGGACACGGGACCAAGCTCCATTTGAATGTCAATGCGGTCGAGAAGCGGACCCGAAACGCGGTCGAGGTAGCGTCTGACCTCGGTGGGAGAGCAGGTGCAGGGCTTGTCGCTTGCGCCAAAGTTGCCGCATTTGCAGGGGTTCATCGCGCAAACGAGCATAAAGCGCGCAGGATAGCGCACGCGCGCGGCGGCGCGCGTCACCGTCACTTCCCCGTCCTCTAGCGGCTGGCGGAGCGATTCGGTCAAGGATTTGGGGAATTCGGGAAGCTCGTCGAGAAACAGAACGCCGTTGTGGGAAAGAGAGATCTCGCCTGGGCGCGGGTTGGAGCCGCCGCCGATGAGGGCAACGGCGCTTGCCGTATGATGCGGTGCGCGGAAGGGGCGGGACGTGAGCAGGTTTTCCTTTAGCATACCCGAAACGGAATAAATTTTAGTGGATTCGAGCGCTTCTTCAAAGCAAAGGTCGGGGAGAATGCCCGGAAGCCGCTTCGCAAGCATCGATTTGCCCGCACCGGGCGGTCCGATCAAAAGAACGTTATGCCCGCCTGCGGCGGCAACCTCTAGGGCGCGCTTGGCGTGCGTTTGTCCCTTGACGTCCGAAAAATCCAGCGTCGCCTCGCTTGCCGCGCGGCGAAAATCCTTTTTATCGTAAAGGGCGGGAGAAAGCGCGATCTTGCCCTCAAAAAAGTCGAGAAGCTCGCGCACCGAGGAGATGCCGTACACCGTCACGCCGTCCACGACCGACGCCTCGGCGGCGTGTTCCCTGGGGACGGATACGGGTCTTCTGCCCGCGTCGCGGGCCGCAGGCACGGGGGGAAGCACGCCGCGCGG
>JAZSBJ010000069.1:0-2172 GCA_045602305.1 Eubacteriales bacterium
TAGTAAGGGCTGGCTTCATTTCCTTTCCCCATTTCAGCAGAAAGGCGGTCAATCGTATAAGGCTCGCCCGTAAAGACGGCGGCAAAGCAAAAATAATGTTTTCCGGAGGCGCGCGCCAAGCGTTCCTCGGTGATGGCAAAGCCTTCCCTTGCGAGATAATACCGCAAGTCGGCGGCGTGGGTCATCGGTTGCAAAATCAAGCGAACTCCTTTGTTACGCAGAAAGGGAGCAGCAGAGAGAATTTCCACAATCAGCTCGCCACCCATCCCACAGATGGCAACATCGGTGAGCCCCTCGTTTTCCAGCCCCGCAAGTCCGTCCGCAAGGTGGGTGCGGATGCGGTGGGAAAGACCGTGGGCGGCAATATGCTCTCGCGCTACGGCTAAAGGTCCTTCCCCAATATCCGCCGCAACGGCGCGCACGATTCGCTCCGTTTCACAAAGGAAAACAGGCAGGTAAGCGTGATCCGTACCGATATCGGCAAAAACCGCTCCCTGCCTGACAAGCTCCGCCGCCGTTCGCAACCGTTCATCGGGCAGCACGTGCTTCATCCTTATTTGTTCGCCAAGTGGTCGTTGATCTTCTTCACCAAGGCGTCCGCATCGGTAGCGTGCACCATACAAGCCGCCTCAATGCTCTCACCGCGAGCAGAGGGACAGCCGAGGCAGTGCATACCGATTTCAAAGAAAAATGCAGCCGTTTCGGGATACGCATCCAGAACGTCACCAATAATAGAGTCTTTCGTTACCATAGTTCTCGTTTCCTTTCTTTTCGTCGCACGGGACATTCTTTTACTGCCTATATTATACTATCCAAAAGAAGAAAAGTCAACCCCTGCAAGGATAAAATTCATTTTTTTAGGTGCGTTTTCCTCTTTTTTCTCCTGCCTTTTGTAAACAATATGTGTCATTTTGCTATATCTCTTGACAGGCGGCGCAAAGCGTGCTAAAATGCTTAACGTGTTAATAGTTAACCATTTAACGATATGGAAGGAGTCTACCATGGAACTGGATGTTTCCCTATACAGGGAATGCAATCGCAAGCTTCGCAAGGCCTCGCTTTTGCACAGTCAGCTGTGCCAAAGCCGTATGAGCGCCTTTGACCTGCCACCCGCTGAGCACCGTCTGTTAATGCGTCTCTCCCGCGAGGGCGGAACGGCATCGCAAAGAGCGCTGGCGGAAAAAATGGAGATCAGCACCGCCGCCGTGGCGGTCGCTCTCAAGCGTCTTGAGGCGGAAGGATACGTAACAAAGTGTGTCGATGCGTCGGACAGCCGCATCAAGAGCATTGATATTACCGAGAAGGGTGAGTCGGTCGTTCTCCGCTCCCGCGCCATCTTCGACCGTCTTGACGCAGAGATGTATGAGGGAGTAAGCATAGAAGAAACGGAAATCGCCCTCAAGCTTTTGGATAAAATTTGCGAAAACGCACGCCGTGCCTTAGGAGGTGACAAAGCATGAAACGCTGGTGGAAATACATAAAACCTTATCTTCCTTATTTTTTGCTTGGTCCTCTTTGCATGATCGTAGAGGTCATCGGCGAGGTGCTGATGCCCAAGCTGCTTTCTGTCGTGATCAACGGCGCCACCGAGGAAACCTTGACGATAGGCTCCAGCATCGGAGTGACGGCACTGATGATCTTGACTGCCCTTGTGATGATGGGAGGCGGTGTTGGAGGCGCTTACTTCGGCGCCAAGGCGTCCGTCAATTTTGCCGCAGACCTGCGCGCCGACCTTTACCGCAAGGTGCAAACCTTTACCTTTGCCAACATTGACAAGTTTTCCACAGGCTCGCTTGTCACCCGTTTGACCAACGATGTGACCCAGCTGCAAAACTTCGTCAATATGCTTTTGCGTATGGCGCTCCGCGCGCCCGGCATGATGATCGGTGCCTTGATCATGGCCATCGCCCTGCGTCCCTCCCTTGCCTTGGTCTTTGCCGTGGCGATCCCCGTTCTCGGCATCGCCATCTTCTTTATCGTTCGCACGGGCTTCCCTCGCTTTGCGAAAATGCAGACTAAGGTGGACGCCTTAAACTCTACCGTGCAGGAAAACATCACGGGCGTGCGTGTGGTAAAGTCCTTCGTCCGCGAGGATTACGAAAGGCAGAAGTTCGGCAAGGCAAACCGCGACCTCAAGCGCTCCGCCATGCGCGCCGTCAAGAAGTCGGAGGC
>JAZSBJ010000070.1:0-6721 GCA_045602305.1 Eubacteriales bacterium
TTTCCCCCATCAAGTTTGAATATTACGGTCCCCCCACCCCCATCTCCCAGATGGCGGAGAACAAGGCAACGGACGCACGCACGCTCGTTATTCAGCCTTGGGACGGAAGCACCCTGAAGGCAATCGAAAAGGCGATCCTTGCGTCTGATCTCGGTATTACCCCGATGAACGACGGTAAGGTCATTCGCCTTATGTTCCCCCAGCTTACCGAGGAGCGTCGCCGCGAAATGGCAAAGCAGATCGCAAAATACGGAGAAGAAGCCAAGGTTGCCATTCGTAATTTGCGCCGTGACGCCAACGATGCAACCAAGGACGCTAAGAAAAAGAGCGAGATGACCGAGGATGAGGTCAAGGCGAGCGATAAGGCGGTTCAGGATATGACCGATCGCTTCATTAAGGAAATCGATAAGATGACCGAAGAAAAAACAAAGGAAATTATGGAAATCTAATATGCTTTTTTGCAGAAAAAAGAGCAAAAAAACGCCCCATATCCCTGAAAACGTGGGGGATACGCTTCGTCATATTGCCTTTATTATGGATGGAAACGGCAGATGGGCAAAGGCGCGCTCCCTACCCCGTGAGATGGGGCATAAAAAGGGTGCTTCCGTTTTTGAACGCATCACCCTTCATTGCTTTTCGCGCGGAATCCGCGCCGTGACTGTGTACGCCTTTTCTACGGAAAACTGGTCGCGTCCCAAAGCAGAGGTGGACGCCATTATGTCGCTCCTTTCCGACTATATCGACTATGCGGAGAAAAAGTTTAAGGAGTACGATGCTCGCCTCGTTTTCCTTGGCGATAAGGCGGCGCTTTCCCCTGCGCTTCGCGCAAAAGCCGAGCGCATTGAGGAAATGTCAAGGGACAGAAGCCGCGTTTTGAACATCGCCTTGAATTACGGCGCACGGGATGAGATCGTTTCGGCGTGCAACCGCCTGATCGCAGAAGGGAAAACGAGCGTCACACGCGACGATATTTCTTCCCATTTGTACACCGCGGCATCGGGTGACCCCGATCTTATCGTGCGAACGGGCGGCGATTATCGCGTTTCCAATTTTCTTCTTTGGCAGTCTGCCTATGCGGAATTCTATTTTACGAAGACGCTCTGGCCCGACCTCACAGAGAAAGAGGTGGATCTCGCGATCGAAGATTTCCTCGGACGCCACAGACGCTTCGGCGGATTATAAAGAAAGGACGGTTTGTACCTTGAAAATACGCATTATTTCGGCCATTGTCGGCCTTTTGATCCTTTTTCCCGTGCTTTGGTTCTCGGACACCATTCTTTTCCCCATTGCCCTTGGTTTGTGTGCCGCAATCGCGGCGTATGAGATCGTTACGTGCGTTGGCAAGCGTCTTTGGTACGTGCTTGCGCCCTCGATGATCTTTGCCGCCCTCGGTCCCTTGATGACTTGGTTTGTGGCTTCGACGGTAAAAAGCTACATTGCGTTTCTTGCAATGCTTGCGTTCGTCTATCTGTTCCTTCTTTTGACGGTGGCGGTCCTTTTGGGTGGAAAGCTCAAGTTTTCTACCGTAGCCGAAACGGTCATTGCTGTCGTGTACGCGACCGTTGGCTTTACCTCGATCGCGCTTGTGCGCCGCATTCCCGGCGGAGAGTATCTTTTCGGTATGGTCTTCGTTGCGGCGTGGGTGACGGACACGATGGCGTATTTTACGGGTCGCGTCTTGGGCAAGCATAAGCTCTCTCCCGAGATCAGCCCCAAAAAGACGGTAGAGGGAAGCATTGGCGGCATTGTTTTTTGTGCGCTTTCGTTTCTCCTATACGGCTTTATCGTGCATAAAATCGTAGGCGTTGCTCCAAATTACCTGATGCTTTTCCTCAGCGGTCTGGCACTTTCCGTTGTATCGCAGATCGGTGACCTTGCCGCATCGCTCATTAAGAGAGAGCACGGGGTTAAGGACTACGGCAAGCTGATGCCTGGTCACGGGGGCGTAATGGATCGCTTCGATTCTATCCTTGCGGTTGCGCCGTTGCTTCTCGTCCTTTGCGGATTTGCATCCGCTTTTGCATTTTTCTATTGATCTACCGGTGAAGACGCCCTGTTCTTTTTCAGCGGAACGGGGCTTTTTCACATAACACTTGGAGGTACTATGCAATCTTCCAAAAGCATTGCTGCGACGGACGGTTTTCCGTCGTCCGTAGGCGTTTTGGGCGCAACGGGCTCCGTTGGCACGCAGGCGCTCGACGTGATCCGTACACACCGCGTCACCGTCGATTTTTTGACGGCGCACCGCAACGTCGCCTTGGCAGAGGAGCAGATTCGTGCGTTTTCTCCCAAAACGTATATTATGACGGATGCGGATAGCGCAAAAGACCTTGCTTTGCGTGTTAAGGATACGCCGACAAGGGTTTACGCCGCCGATGCGATGGATTCCGTCATTCAAGGCTCCACCGCCCAAACGGTCATTCATTCCATTCTTGGTGAAGCAGGCCTTATGCCCTTGCTTTCTTCGATCGAATCGGGAAAGCGCATTGGACTTGCAAACAAAGAATCCCTTGTGATCGCGGGAGATATCTTTATGGCGCGCACCAAGGAAACGGGAGCCCGTATCATTCCCGTCGACAGTGAGCATAGCGCCATTTTTCAGTGTCTTGACGGCAAGGATCCAAGGGAGATCCACAAGATCCTTTTAACGGCTTCCGGCGGTCCCTTTTTCGGGTATACGAGGGAAGCGCTCGCCCGCGTGACCCAGCGCGACGCCCTTGCTCATCCCACGTGGAAGATGGGGGCAAAGATCACTGTGGATTCTGCGAGTCTGATGAACAAAGGCTTCGAAGTCATTGAGGCTGTGCGCCTTTTCGGTGTTCGCCCCGAGCAGATCGAGGTCGTGGTGCATCGCGAGAGTATAATTCACTCCGCGGTGGAATATATTGATTCTGCCGTGATCGCGCAAATGGGTATTCCCGATATGCGCTTGTGCGTGCAATACGCGCTTACCTATCCGCACAGAAGAGAAGGTGCGCTTCGCCGTCTTTCTCTTGCCGACGTCGGCAAGATGACCTTCGCTTCGCCCGATATGGAAACCTTTCCGCTTTTGCCTCTTGCGTTTTCCGCAATCTCGAGTGGCGGTGCCGTTCCGGCAGTCCTTAATGCGGCAAACGAGGTGGCGGTAGAGGCGTTCCTAAACGAGCAGCTTTCCTTCACGGGCATTTTTGACGTCGTTTCGGAAACGGTGGAAGCGCTTCGCGCCGAGGGCGTGTCTGCGGCTTCGATCGACGCGCGCCTATCTATGGCGACGCGCGCGCGTGCATATGCGGAGAAATTAATTTCGTTTTTCAAAAAGTAAAGGTTGGTTACTAGGTTCAAATGAATTTTCTTACCATTATCATTGCCCTTTTGGCGTTTGGTTTTTTAATTTTCGTACACGAGCTCGGACACTATATTGCCGCGCGGCTCACGGGCATCAAGGTCTATGAGTTTTCTATAGGAATGGGACCAAAGCTCGTGTGGTACGATTCCAAAAAGACGGGCATTCGGTACAAAATATGTATGCTCCCCCTTGGCGGCTACGTCAGTATGGCGGACGGAGAGGACGAGGCGGCTCCCTCAGATGACCCTCGCGCCTTCTCCAATCAAAAGCCTTGGAAGCGCTTGGTCGTTACCGTCGCGGGTGGTACTGTTAATTTGATCGTGGGGTTCCTTTTGATGATCGCGGTCGTTTTGGGTAGCACGATGACGACGACGGTCGTTGCGGATTTTCCCCCTGAGCTTTCCGTCACCGAAAACGGCACCGAACAATACGGCTTAAAATCGGGCGACGAGATCCTTTCGGTCGGCGGCAAGCGCGTGCATACGGCGCTCGAAATGGATTACGAGATTATGCGCCGCGGCATTGAGCCGCTTGAAGTCGTCGTAATGCGTGATACCGACGGGGACGGCGAGCGAGAAAGCCGTGTTGCTTTGACCGTTACGTTTCCCACAGAAACGCAAGAGGGACAAACGCTCGGCACGCGCGATTTTCGCGTATATGCGGGAGAGAAGACCTTTCGCAGTGTGATGCACGAGAGCTTTTTCCGTAGCACCTGCCTTGTCCGTATGGTGTGGGAATCTCTCTTTGACCTTATCACGGGACGCTATGGCATCGAAGCCGTCAGCGGTCCCATCGGTATTACGGGCAGTGTGGGCGAAGCCGTTTCCTATGGCGTCGTACCCTTCCTTTACCTCATCGCAATGATCAGCATCAATCTTGGCGTTTTGAACTTGATCCCTCTGCCTGCCCTGGACGGCGGCAGAATGATCTTCATTCTGATCGAAATGGTGTTCCGCAAGCCTGTACCTCGCGAGATTGAGGCGAGAATTCACGGCATCGGGCTGATGCTGCTATTGCTTTTTAGCCTTTTTGTAGCTTTTTTAGACGTTAAGGCGTTCTTTTAACGACGAATCACAAGGAGCTTTATGATGACAAGTGTACGCAGAAAAACAAGACAGATCAAGGTCGGCGGCGTTCGTATCGGCGCCGATGCTCCCATCTCCGTGCAGTCGATGACCAACACGGATCCTCTCGATTATGATGCGACGCTTGCCCAAATTTCAGCGCTTAACGCGGCGGGGTGTGATATTATCCGCTTGGCAATTCCCAACGCCGCCGCCGTTCGCACCCTTGCAAGGCTAAAGGAAGCCGTCCCCGCGATACCGCTTGTTGCGGACATTCATTTTGACTATAAGCTCGCCCTCGGCGCTCTTGACGCGGGGGTGGACAAGATCCGTATCAATCCCGGAAACATCGGCGACCGTGAGCGTGTCCGTGCCGTAGCAGATGCGGCAAGACTGCGCGGGGTGCCCATTCGTATCGGGGTAAACAGCGGTTCACTTGAAAAGCATATTTTAGAAAAGCACGGTGCGCCCACACCCGCGGCACTTGCGGAAAGCGCACTGTATCACGCCGATCTTTTGCGCGCTTGCGATTTTGAGGACATTGCTATTTCGGTAAAGGCATCGACGGTGCGCGATATGATCGAAGCCAACCGTATTTTGGCTGAAAAAACGGACTATCCTCTGCATCTTGGCGTAACGGAAGCGGGCGGCGTGCATATGGGGAGCATCAAAAGCGCCGTTGGCATCGGTGCGCTTTTGGCAGAGGGAATTGGGGATACGATCCGCGTATCCTTAACGGCGGACCCCATCCTTGAAGTGCGCGAGGGACGAGCCATTCTTTCATCCCTCGATCTTTTAAAGGAAAAGCAGCTCGACATTGTTTCTTGCCCCACCTGCGGAAGAACCAAGATCGATCTCATTCCGCTTCTTGCGGCGTTTGAGTCCGAAATCGATCGCCTTTCCTTGCGCTCGGTCCCCGTAAAGGTTGCCTTTATGGGGTGCATTGTAAACGGTCCCGGAGAAGCAAGGGAAGCGGATATCGGTGTTGCGGGCGGTGACGGCGAGGGTGTGATCTTCCGCCGCGGCGTCCCGATGGAACGGGTAAAAATGGACGAGATCGTCCCCACACTCATCAAAGAAATTCGCAATATGAAAGAAAATAACAATGGCTGAAAACAACGACAAGAGGTTTTTTGACTTCTTCAAAAATTATAAAACGGATGATAATACAAGGCAGATTTTAGAAAGTGCCACAAACGTTCGCGTTCGCCTTTCTAAGGATCCCTTGCGCCTTGAGATCTACGCCCACTTTCCTATGGTGGTGCGTAACCGCACCCTTTACGCCATAGAAGCAGAGCTTTGCACCCATTGCAAGGCGGCATCCGTTCGCTTTTTCCCCACCTTTCCGTCCGAGCTTTTTGACCTTTCCGCGATGGATGACGCCGTAGAAGAGGCGGTGCGCTCCGGCGTGATCGTTAAGGGGTATTTTGACGAGGCGGTGTACGAGGATGACGGAGAAACCATCTATGCAACGCTCCCGTTCGTGGATACTGCCATATCCTTTATGTCCTCTTCGGGCACTTGCGACGTGCTTGAGAAGATCTTAAGCCTTCGCTTTTCCATTGAGCGCCGTGTAGCGGTTGCCGCATCGCGTGATGCCGAGGAGCGTACAAGACAAAGACAAGAGAAAAATGCGGAGATCCTAAGGGATGCCGACCGCCGCGCCCTAGAAGAAATGCGTGCCGCGATGCGCGCACAGGCAACGCTTGAGGAAGAAGAGGATCCCCACGCCGATTTTACCCGTGTTTTGGGGCTTGGCGGCGAAAACAATACCGTTTCCGCGGAAGCGGACGGCATTTTCCGTATTGGAAATATGATCTTTGATACTGCGGGCAGTGAGTCCGTCCTTGGGGACGCCTTTTCTTTTGACCGTGTAGAGGCGATGGCTGACATCAAGGAGCCGAGAGGTACACACATCTTCTTTGGTGAGATCTTCTCGGTGGAAAAGAAAGAGAAGAACGACGGCGCGCGCATTCAGGCGACCGTCGGTATTTACGATGGCTCGTCCTCGCTCTATATTAAAAAGACCTCGGAAGCCGAGGAAGCAGGCTGGCTTTCTTCCATCAAGGAAGGAAAGTGCATCGCAGTCAAGGGAACGCTTTACGCGGATCGCTTTGACGGGGAAACGCTCATCTCGCCCAAGGCGATTATGACGCTCAAAAAGCAGATGAGAAAGGATACCGCGGAAGAGAAGCGAGTAGAGCTTCACCTACATACCGTAATGTCTACGATGGATGCTGTTATCCATCCTGCGGAGCTTGTCAATACCGCCATCGCTTGGGGACACAAAGCGATCGCCGTAACCGACCACGGCACCGTACAAGCCTTTCCC
>JAZSBJ010000071.1:0-27496 GCA_045602305.1 Eubacteriales bacterium
TCATAGATAAATCCTCCAATGTGTTTTTTGTTTTCGACTGGCAGGTCTTCTTCATTATAACACATTGGAGGATTTTTTCTCACCGGTTAACCTCTTTTGAACCACGCGACTATCGCGTGGTTTTCGTTTTACAGCAAAAAAAGAACCGCCCGGAACGCGGCGGTCTTTTTTACTTTTGTTCTAATGCTTCAAGAATACGGCGTGCCTCTTGCATATACTCCTCTTGCATCAGCTCAATGGTGCCCGTATCGCACATATGTGCAAGACGCGGGTCGATGGGGAGCTTTTCAAGAATGGGAAGATTATGCGCCTCTGCGAGCTTTTCAATGCCGCTTTCCCCATACACAGAAATCTTCTTTCCGCAATCGGGACATACGAGATAGCTCATATTTTCCACAAGGCCGAGAATGGGAATGTTCATCAGCTTTGCCATATTGACCGCCTTTTCGACAATCATCGAAACAAGCTCTTGGGGGCTTCCGACGATAACGATACCGTCAAGGGGCAAGGACTGGAACACCGTCAAGGGAACGTCGCCCGTTCCGGGAGGCATATCCACGAACATAAAGTCTACGTCGTTCCAAATAACCTCGCTCCAAAACTGCTTGACCGTCCCCGCGATTACGGGACCTCTCCAAACGACGGGCTTGCTCTCCTCGTCCACAAGAAGATTTAAGGACATCACGGAGATGCCCGTTTTGCTCTGCGGGGGGAACATTCCGTATTCGTTGCCCTCGATCTCTACGCCCTGAATGCCAAAGGCGCGCGGAATGGAAGGACCCGTGATATCAGCGTCCAAAATTGCGGCGTGATAGCCGGCTCTTTGCATAGCGACCGCCAGCATCGAGGTGACGAGGGATTTGCCGACACCGCCCTTTCCACTCACAACACCGATGACGTGCTTCACACGGCTCAAGGGGTTGGGGGCAACGTAAAAGGGATTTTCTCCCGTGCTTGCTTCAGCACACTTGCTTTTGCAGCTGCTGCAATCGTGATTACATTCGCTCATTTTGATCTCCTATATGAAAATTGTTTTTATGTTTAAAATATGCTTCAATAATTTTTCCGACAGCCATCAAAAGTGCGATCGGGAAAAGCGCCCAGAAGAAAATCTCGGGGCGGAACAAAAATCCAAGCCGACCTTGTGTTAGGTGTCCCAAAAGGAATACGCCAATCACGGCGAGCAAGGAAACGAAGGGATACAAAAGCGCCGCCGTCGTTTCTCTTGCCGATGAAAAGCGCCACATTCCAACGTTTAGCATCAAAAGCAAGGAAACAAAAACGAAGCTACCAGCGGCAAAGGAAAAGCCTAAGGGACGGAAGGCAAGATAAGCAGCAAGCCCGCCGACAAGGAGCGCGCCTGCAAGGAAGCCCGCAAAAAAGCTAAAGTTCTTTCTGTTTTCCTGCAAAAGACCGTCCGATCCGTTATATTGCTTTCTTCCCTCTGTCAACATAAAGCAGCAGAGTGCCAAAAGGTCAAAAACAATCCCAAGCACGGCGTAATACGAGGCGCTGAGAAAGATCTTGCCGAAAACTGCCCCGAGGAAGGCAACGGCACACCGACCGATCAAGGACGCACAAAGTGCCGCCGTAAACGCGCCAAAGCCACCAAGCAGACTAGGCGCTTTCTTCACGCTGTCGACCTGAGAAGAAACGTGTCCGTCGGCGTGTACTGCCGCCGTTTCCAAAACGAGGGGCGGAACAAATCCCGCATCGCGATGCAAGGGCGCGATGGCTGCCGTTGCCGCGCACATCATTCGATGATCCTCAAAGCTATTGCCAAAGGCGGCAACACGTCTGCCCGACGACTCAAGCGCAGTCACGACCTGCGCTCTTTGAATGGAGCTTAAATGCGTGCCGATGCAAATGCACATTTCCTCATCGCGTGCAAAGTACGAAAGCTCCTCTCTAAAACTATCCCTTGCACCGTCAAGAATGGGAACTCCCTCAAAGGCGCGGATCTCCTTCGTCAGCCAATCGGCGTTTTCGCCATCGTGTATGAAAAAGACCTTTTTCTTTTGCTCTTTAAGGGCTTCTAACGTTCGCATTGCCTGACTGTCCGTCATCTTACGAAGCGCAAAGAAGCCAAGCAGCTTCATATCCGCAAAGGTCTTGGGCATACCGTCGGGAGTGTTGCGCGTTTGCGTTTCCGCAAACAGTAAGAAGCGATACCCGTTTTTCTTCAACCGGCGAACACCATCTAACATCACGTCGCGCTGGCGGGCATCAAGAATACGCGTTTTCCCTTCCTCGGAAAAATACAGAAGATTCGGAATAAGCGTTTCCGCATCTCCCCAAACAAGAGAAAAACTCCTGCCGTCCACGGGACTGCGATAGGACGTTAGCGTGCATCTTTCGGAAACACTCTTCGCATACAGATCCATTCGGTGACCCGTGGCGTATTTTGCCGAAAAAGCAAGGACTGCTTCTTCCGCCATCGTCATCTCACATTTGCGTTTCAAGGAGAAAAGGGCGTCTGCAAGAACGGAAAGCTCTCCCGTTCCCCGCATTTTTTCCGTGATGCGTCTGCCACTCGCCGTTTCAAAATATTTGGCGACGTAGCGGGCGGAACGAAACATCGACTGCGTGGAAAGAACGAAGCTATCCACGTCGGAAAGCGTTTCCGCATCCGAAAGCGACGCGTAAAGCGCACCGTTCTTCTCTCTCATTCTTTTGTTCTTATATAGGAACAAAATATCAAACAAGAGGGGATAGAAGGCACAGCCTGCCGTTGACACCAGAACGGTAAAAATCAAGACGGACTCTCCCAAAAGGCCATAGTCCTTTGCAAGAAGTGCCCGAAGGACCGAAACACCGAGCAAAAGAATAGCAATAAGGAAGGAAAGGCGCGTTGCGCCACGACAGACCTTGCCGTGGTTTTGGAGCGTTTCCGAGGCAACCTCGGGGAGCGTTACGTTCTCCGCCTTATCGGTAACGAATGCCGCACCCGTCCCTTCTCTGACAACGTCGCCGGGAGAAAGGGAGTTAAAGGGCTCCTTTTCTCCGTCAAAGCAATCGCCGCCGTGTTTAACAAACAAAGCGCCGACCCCATCCCTGCGACCGTATACGGTCATCTCTGCGTCCGTCGTGACGTGGGCGTAGGTGTAGAGAATGTCGCCCGGGGACAGTAGCAAAAGATCGCCGCAAACGAGAAGCTCGGGAGATATGCTTACTTGCTTTCCGTCGCGAATTACGCGAACCCGAGGCAAAAGACGGTCCTTTTGCTCAAGAATGCCGCGTTCTCTTTTTAGAAAGAACAAAAAGTATAAAAGCAGAAAAGCAAAATACAGCGCCAAAGGGAAAATAACCCTTTTGCCGATGAAGAATGCCGCCGCGCCAAAGCCAAGGACGGCAATGGGCAAGGAAGCGTTTTTGATGAGTGTTTTGAAGAAAGCGGCTACGATAGGCTCACGCGCATCGCCAAGCTCATTTTTTCCGTTTTTCTTTAGGCGCTCACTTGCCTCTTTTGACGAAAGTCCGTTTTGCGCGGAGCTTCCCAAAATCTTCTCCATACGAGCGGTATTCTGCTGAGGATACTGCTCACGGTTCATAAATTTCGTTTCCTTTCTTCAGTCGTTCTAACATATCAAAGGCAGGCAACGAGGATCTTACCGCCCTTTACGCTGAGGGATACCTGTGTCACCGCGAGCTTATGATTTGCAATCATTTCTTCCGCGATCGGATCCTCGATCTCGCGCTGAATATATCTTCTCATATTGCGTGCGCCGTATTTTTCGGAATAAGATGCTTCTGCGATCGCCTCGGGAACGGAAGGCGTGTACTTCAAAGAAATTCCCTTTTCCGCGAGCGCTTTTTTCATCTTGTCCAACTGAATCTTGGCGATCTCGACAAAATTCTCACGCGACAGATGTCGGAAGGTAATCACGGCATCCACGCGGTTCAAAAACTCGGGGCGCAGGAAGGAAGAAAGCGCGCGCTCCGTCTTCTTTGCGGCATCCTTCTCGGGATCGGTCGAAAAGCCGCTGATGGCAGACGCGCTCTCCGAGCCTGCGTTGGTAGTCATCACGATGACGGTGTTTTCAAAATTGACCTTTTTTCCGTGGGCATCCGTCACAGTGCCGTCGTCTAAGATCTGCAAAAGAATATTTAGCACATCGGGGTGTGCCTTTTCGATCTCGTCAAACAAAACGACGCTGTAAGGGCGGCGGCGGATCTTCTCCGTCAGCTGTCCTGCCTCGTCAAATCCAACGTATCCGGGGGGCGCGCCGATGATGCGGGAAACGGCGTGCTTCTCCATATATTCCGACATATCAAGACGGATGAGGCTTTCGGGCTGCTTGAAGAGATCGTCGGCAAGCACCTTGACAAGCTCCGTCTTTCCGACACCCGTAGGTCCTGCAAAGATAAAGGATACGGGGGCTCTGTGATACGAAACACCGACGCGCTTTCTCTTGATGGCGCGCACGGCGGCGCGGACAGCCTCGTCTTGACCGACAATTTGAGAAAGAATACGGGATTCGAGTCCCTCTAATCGCTCATACTCGTCAAGACCGATGGTGCTGGCTGGAATGCCCGTCCAAATTTCGATGACATCCGCAATATCCGCAACCGTGAGCGCGATCTGCTCGCAACGCGCATCAAGCACGCCGCGTCGCTCGGAAAGCTGAAGCTCTCTTGCCTTAATATCCGCCAAGGCGCGATATAGGGGCTCCTGATCCTCAACCTTTTCGCTGGTTGCGAGCTTTCCCTCTAAGCGCTCCTTTTCCCCTGCGAGTGCCTTCATATCATCTGCAAGCGCACGGCGCTCGTTGAGGTCCTGAGAGGAAAGCGAAACGTGCGACGCCGCCTCATCAAGAAGGTCTATCGCCTTATCGGGCAAAAAGCGGTCTGTGATATATCTTTCCGAAAGGATCGCCGCCGAGCGAAGCACCTCGCTCGGAATGCGGACGGCGTGATACACCTCATAATAGTGCTTGATTCCCTCGAGAATACGCACCGTATCCTCAACCGACGGTTCTTCCACCGTAATGGGCTGGAAGCGACGCTCAAGCGCGGAATCCTTTTCGATATATTTTCTGTATTCTTGCAAGGTCGTTGCGCCGATCACCTGAATTTCTCCGCGAGAGAGCGCGGGCTTTAAGATGTTGGCGGCGTTCATACTTCCCTCTGCATCCCCCGCACCGACGATGTTATGCACCTCGTCAATGACTAAGATGACGTTGCCCGCCGCCTTTACGTCGTTGATAAGACCCAAAACACGCGACTCAAACTGACCGCGGAACTGTGTCCCCGCAACGATGGCGGTAAGGTCGACAAGATAGATCTGCGCCCCTTTTAGGCGGTACGGAACGTCCCCCTTGACGATGCGCTGAGCGAGTGCTTCCGCGATTGCCGTTTTACCGACACCCGGCTCACCGATAAGGCAGGGGTTGTTCTTTTGACGGCGGCAAAGGATCTGAATGAGGCGGGAAAGCTCTCTATCCCTGCCGACAACGGCATCCAACTTCCCCTCTTCGGCGCGTTTTGTGAGGTTGCGGCAATAGGTGTCAAGAAACTTGTACTGCTTCTTTTCTTCTCCTTGCTTTTTCTCCTCGCCCTTTCCGCGTTTTCCCGCAGGGCGGAGCGGAATGCCCATATTTTGGAAGAAGGACGGAAGATTGATGGCGGGGGCGCCGCCGTCCTCGCTCTCGTCACCCACGTTGTCGGGAAGCATACTTTCAAGGACGTTTTCAATATCTCCCGTCATACGGTCAATATCCTCGTCCGTGATCCCCATTTTTTCGAGCATATCGTTGACGGGCTTGATGCCGAGAGATCTTGCACAAACAAGGCAAAGTCCCTCTTGCTTGCTTTCCCCGTTATCGATCCGTGTCATAAACACGACGGCAATCCGCTTGTGACAGCGGCTGCACATTTGGACCTTGTTATCCATAAAAATTCATCCTTAACAAAAAACTTTATCCTGCGATACCGCTCATCCCGTTTGCAAGGAGCTGCAAGATCCAGCGCAAGGGACTGATATCGTGGAAGAAATTCAAAACGACTGCCTGCGAATAATCCACACTCGTGAAGGTAGTCAAAATAAACACAACGAGCTGTGCCACCGTCCAAGCGGTAAACACACCGATCAAAAGACCGATACCGAAGCCCAAAATGCGGTTGAGCCCACGGACAAGCGGAATCTTCTCGATGAGGAAGGTCAAAAACTTTGCAAAGATGGCCAGCAACAAAAGCGAAACGATGAAGATACCCACGAAAGCGAGCGCAACGGACGCAATGCTTGCGAGCTTATCCGAAACGGTGGTGGCGAAGCTTTCGAGCATCATCTCGCCCTCAGACGCCGCCTCGGACGCCGCGCCGTTCACATCAAAGCCAAAGGTTTCAAGCAAGGCGCGAAGTCCTGCGGGAACGGAGTCCGTCAAGGTACCCGTGCTTCCGTCAAAGGATTCGCTGACAGCTTTCCAAACGATGTCGTAAAACTTTGCACCCAGCCACTTGTCCTTGATCAGCGTGCCAAGGGGCTTGGAAAAAACGCAGGAAAGCAGAAATGCTCCCAAAAAGCGCAAAAGGTGAAGTGCCGTTTTCACAAAGCCGCGGATCCAACCTCTGACGGCGGGAATGAGCAATGCCAAAAGCACGATAACGTTTAAAATGATGGGAAGAATGCTCGGATTCATTTTTACTCTCCTTGTTCAAAATGTTGTTTAGGAACGAAGCACCACGTTTTCTTCGCCGAGGAGCGCGCGCAGCGCACCGAGCAAAAGCTCCGTGGGGTTGGTCCTTGTGTTTTTTGGGGCTACCGTTTTCCCCGTTGATGCGTCGTAAAAGAGTACGCTCGTATCTCCCTTTGAGAAGCGCAAAAGCTCTAGGGCTTCCTTGGTCTTTTCGGAAGAAAGGGACGGCACCCTTACATAAAGGCAGGGACCTTTTTTCTCCTTGGCGGGTGTTTTCGCACCGCTTCCCTGTTCCTTTAGCTTTGCGTTGGTCAAAAGCGGCTCAACGGTGGACAAAAGGATCTTCACGCCCTCTTCCTCACGCACCGTGAGCGTTCCCGTAACACGCACCGCCGTATCGCTTAAGAGGATATCGGCATAGCCTTCAAGCTGCTTCGGGAAAACAATGACCTCAATATCTGCGTGACGGTCCTCGACCGTCAAAAACGCCATTTGTGCGCCGTTCCTCGTATTTTTCACCGTTTTCGAGGTAATCATACCGCAAACCGTGACCTTGTCCTTTTCTTTGTAGGAAGCAGCAGTATCGCCGTCCTCAAAGGACGCGATGAGGTCGGCAATCGCGTCACACCGTGCGCGCCCGATGTCGTCCTTATAGTCGTCAAGCAGGTGACCCGAAAAATACATTCCCGAGCTTTCCTTTTCGAGAAGAAGGAGCTCTCTCGTCGTAAATTCGGGGATATTGGGATAGGCGTGCGTTTCTTCTTCGCTTGGAAGAATGGAAGAAAAGATGTCAAGCTGTCCTGCAACGTTTCCGCGCTTCTTATTCAAAACGGTGTCGATCAGCTCCTCATAGGAAGAAAGAAGCTGACTGCGGAACACGCCGAAGGAATCAAGAGCGCCACTCTTGATCAGCGACTCCACCTGCCGTTTTCCAAGCTCGCCGTCCGCCATACGGCTAAGAAAGCTCTCGAAGCTCGTAAAGGGACCGTTTGCGTCGCGCTCCGCAATCAACTGCTCTACGAAGCGAACGCCTACGTTCTTAAGCGCCAAAAGCCCAAAGCGGATGTTACCGTTATGCACGTGGAAATAGGTACGGCTTTCGTTAACGTCGGGGGGCAAAACGCGGATCCCGCACTTGTGCGCTTCCCCGATGTATTCCGAAATTTTGGGTGCCGAACCGAGAACAGATGTCAAAAGCGCGCAAAAATATGCGGCAGGATAATGCCTTTTTAAAAACGCCGTTCGGTAAGTCGTGACCGCATATGCCGTGGCGTGGCTCTTATTGAAGGCGTAGTTTGCGAAGCTCGCCATATCGTCGAAGATCTTGCCTGCTAGGCTTGCATCAATGCCGTTTTTGGCGCATCCCTCTAAGAAGCGCTCTCGCTCCGCCTCAAGCACGTCCGCTTTTTTCTTGGACATTGCACGGCGCACGAGATCTGCTCTTGCCAAGGAATAGCCTGCCAAGGCACGGAAAATCTGCATTACCTGCTCTTGATAAACGATGCACCCGTTCGTTACGGATAGAATATCCCGCATCACGGGCAGATCGTACACCACCTTTTCCTTTCCGTGCTTTCTTGCGATAAAGGTGGGAATGGAATCCATAGGTCCGGGGCGATAAAGAGCGATCGCCGCCGTGATCTCCTCAAGGCTGGCAGGAAGCAGCTGGGTGAGCATTTGACGCATACCGCCCGACTCTAGCTGGAAGACGCCCGACGTATCGCCGTCGGCTAACATTTTATAGGTTTCGTTATCCTCGATCGAGATCTTTTCAAGCGAGAACGCGGGATCGCTTTCCTTGACCTCGTTCTCCGCATCCTTTAGGATGGTGAGATACCGCAAGCCCAAAAAGTCAAATTTAACAAGCCCAAGCTCGCTTACAGCGTCCATATCGTACTGCGTAACGACGGTATCGCCGCCGAGCGAAAGAGGCACGTAGTAGGACACGGGATGCTCCGTGATCACCACGCCCGCCGCGTGCGTGGATGCGTGGCGCGGCATTCCTTCGATCTCCATTGAGATATCAAGAAGGCGACGGATCTCCTCGGAGGAATCGTATCTCTCCCGCAGAGCCTTGTTTTCAAGGGCATCCCGAATGGTGATGCCGATGGCGTGCGGAATCGCCTTTGCGATCTCGTCTACGTCCTTATACGGCATACCAAGCACACGACCGACATCGCGCACCGCCGCACGTGCCGCAAGCGTTCCGAAGGTCACGATCTGAGAAACGTGATCCGCGCCGTAGCGGCGCTTGACGTACTCGATGACCTCGTCCCGCCTTGAATAGCAAAAATCAATATCAAAGTCGGGCATCGAGATGCGTTCGGGGTTCAAAAAGCGCTCAAAAAGCAGGTCGTATTTCAAGGAATCCACATCGGTTATGCCCACAAAATAGGCAACGAGGCTCCCTGCCCCCGATCCTCGTCCGGGACCTACGGGAATGTCACTTTCCTTTGCGTAATTTACAAAATCGCGAACGATGAGGTAATATTCGTCAAAGCCCATCTCGTGAATGACAGAAAGCTCGTAGAGCATTCTCTCACGGTATGCTTGCTCGGTGTGCGTAGAAAAATCAAGGCGGTTTTCTTGCTTTAATCGCAAAAAGCCTTCCTCTGCCAAACGGGCAAGCTCTGCTTTGGGGGTTGTACCCTCGGTATGAAAAACGGGAAGCTGGAACTTTCCAAAGGTAAAGGAGAAGTTGCACATTTTCTCGATCTTCTCGGTGTTTTCGATCGCACCCTCAAAGCCGCGGAAGAGCTGCTCCATCTCCACGGTGCTTTTATAGTAGAACTCGTCGCGCTCAAAGCCCAAGGGGCGTCCGTCCGAGAGAACGCTGCCCGTTTGAATGCACATCAAAACGGCTTGCATTTCGGAATCGGCGCGGCGAATGTAGTGTACGTCATTTGTGGCGACCATTGGGATCCCCGTTTCGCGTGAAATATCCCTTATCGCCTCACGCACGGTCTTTTCCTCGGGAATACCGTGGTTTTGAATTTCAAGATAGAAGCTATCGGGCTCAAAGATATCACGCATCTCCAGTGCCGATGCCTTGGCGCCCGCCAGATCTCCCTCAAGAATTTTCTGCGGAATTTCTCCCGCAACACAAGCAGAAAGAGCAATCAACCCCGCGCTGTGAGCGCGCAAAAGCTCCTTATCGATGCGGGGGCGCGCATAGAAGCCCTCGGTAAATCCGAGAGAAACCATTTTGATCAGGTTGCGGTAGCCTTCCTCGTTTTTCACAAGCAGAACGAGATGATATCCCGAGGAATCCCGTTTACCATCCTTATCGAAGCGCGTTCGGCGGGCAACGTAGACCTCGCATCCGATGATGGGCTTTATGCCCTCGGCAACGCACGCCTTATAAAAGCGAACAGCGCCATATAAAACACCGTGATCGGTGAGAGCAACAGCAGTATGCCCCGCTTGCTTTGCCGCCTTAGGTAGTGCGGAAATGCGGCAAGCACCGTCGAGAAGGCTATATTCACTGTGCAAATGCAAATGTGTAAAGGTGCCCATTTCGCACTCCTTTCTGTGTTTTGTCTTAGGGCTCGGGGGTAATGCTTCTCTTCTCTGCGATCTCCAAGATCTTTTGAAGTCTATGGTTGACGCCCGATTTTGTTAAAGGGGGCGTAGTCAAGGAAGCAAGCTGAGTCAAGCTCGCTTCGGGATACGCGAGGCGCAGTCTTGCAATATCGTAAAGCTCCTCGGGGAGCGAGGAAAGCAGGTCGTCCATCTCCATTTTTCGCAAAACCGAAAGCGTACGCGCCGCGGCGTTGACTGCGCGAGTGATGTTTCCCGCCTCACAGTTTGTCCGTCTGTTCGCCTCGTTGCGAAATTGCTTTTCAATTTTTTGGTTCATCAAAAGGAAGGTCGCATCGTTGATGCCAAGCACGGTCAAGGCGTCCTCAATGGCAGAGGAATCCTTAAAGTACAAGAGCGTTTCCGTCTTGCGGGTAGCGAGCTTTGGGCGCAAGCCGAGCGATTCGGAAAGCAGGGACAAAAGGAGATATGCGCGCTCTCCAAGCGAAAACTCCAAATGATATGACTTTTTGGGATCGGTAATACGCCCTGCAGCAAGGAAGATCCCCTTTAAAAAGCTCGCACCACAAGCGGAACACTGCCCCGCAAAGGAGCCGTTTGCAAGCTCCTCAAGAAATTTTCTCGCCGACGCACTCTCAAAGCGCGCGGTGTAATATCTTCCCCCGTGGCTTGAAGGCAGAAATTCTGTTTTTCTGCCGAGCTGTTCCTTGACGAGATGCTCGGCAAGCTCGATCGCCCCCTTGTGCGAAAGGCGGAGTGAAATCCCACCGTCCGCATCTAGGAAGCCGCGGGCAGAAAGCATACCGAAAAGCATACTGCGTCTACAACAGGTCTTTTTCGGTACGTTTTCGATCATCTCGCTTTTAATGGTGTCCAAAAAGGTCATATTCATATCCTTTACGCATTTTTAACCGATGTATTCGATCTCGGGAACAAGCGCGATCCCGAAGCGTTGGCTTACCTCGTTTTGTATTTGTGCAATCAGCATCAGAACGTCGCTGGCCGTTGCACCGCCGAGATTGACGATAAATCCCGCGTGCTTTAGGGAAACAGCGGCGTCGCCGACACGCGCCCCCTTGAGTCCCGCTTTTTCTATGTATGCGGCGGCGTAGCCTTCCTTGGGACGCAAAAAGGCACTTCCCGCGCAAGGCAAGGCGGTCGGCTGGTTCTCCATTCGTTTCGACAAATTCTGCCGCATTTTTTCTCTTATTTCCGATTGGTTTCCATAGGGGAAAGAAAACTCTGCCGATAATACAACGGCGCTTTTGTTCTCTTGCAAAGCGGAATACCGATACGAAAAATTCAAATCCTTTTTGGAGAAGGTTTGAATGCTTGCACTGCTTGGTAGATAAACGGAAACAAAGGTGAGGTGATCGGACACAGTACCCCCGAATGCGCCTGCATTCATACATACCGCGCCCCCCACCGTGCCGGGAATTCCGTATAATCCCGCAAACCCGTCAAGAGAACGGTCCGCAAGGACACGGCAAAGTACATTTAAAGGGGTTCCCGATGCGGCGATGACGGTATTTCCCACAACGGAAACCGTCCGCATATGCCGCGTTGATATGATGGCGCCGCGAAAGCCCTCATCCGAAAACAAGAGATTCGTTCCGTTTCCAATCACACGAAAAGGAATATCCTTTTCTCTTGTTAGAAATCGCAAAAGCGATAAAAACGCCTTTTCGGTGTCGGGCAAAAGGAACGCGTCGGCGGGTCCCCCGATGCGAAAGCTGGTATAATCGGAAAGCGGGGCGTGCCAAAGCGCGGGAATGCGCGCGTTCATACAGAACTCTCGTAAGCGTTTCTCCATAAGCACTCCTTAAATACGTGTCTATGGATACTATATGCCGAAGCGTTGAGAATCCGTTACATATCCTCAGCGAGAAGCATATCTCTCGCCGCCTCGCGCTGGGCATCGGTAACGGCAATGCCACCAAGGATGCGGGCAAGCTCGGCGATACGCTCTTCCCTATCTAGGAGCTTTACCGAGGATTCCGTCCTGCCCCCTACCTCTTGCTTGTATACGAGCAGATGGCGGTCTGCGAGCGATGCGATCTGCGCGGAATGGGTGATAGAAAGGATTTGAGCTGATTTTGCCGAAGCCAAGAGGGAAAATCCGATCTTGCGGGACGTTTTACCCGAAACGCCCGTATCCACCTCATCAAAAATGACGGTAGGAAGCCCGTCGTGCTTTGCGATCACCGTTTTGATGGCGAGCATAATGCGCGACATTTCGCCGCCCGATGCACTTTTTGCAATGGGAATGAATGGCTCACCCACGTTGACCGCCGCCAAAAATACGACGCTATCCATTCCGTTTTCGGAAAAGCGCGGCTCACCGTCCTTTTGCATCTCCGTGATGGAAACGGAAAATTCAGCAGCGGGCATATCCAGCGCACGGAGATTCAAAACGATCTCCTTTTCCAACTGTTTTGCGGCTTTTTCTCTTGTTCCTCGCAGAGCCAACGCCGCGGCATAGGCTTCTTTTTTTACGGAAGCATACTCCTTTTCAAGCTCTGCAATGCGCGCATCCGCGCCTTCAATGATCGATAGGCGTTCCTTGGCTTCCCTGGCAAAGGCGATGACCTTTTCCGTCGTGCCGCCGTATTTGCGTGTCAGCTTTGCAAGGTCGGCAAGTCGCGTTTCTACCGCGTCAAGCGCCTCGGTGGGATCCTGCCCGCCGAGATCGGCAAAAAGGTCGATGCGCTCGGCTAAGGCTTCGATCTCTACGAGATGCTCTTCTAGGGCATCCGCGATTTCGGACGCCTCGGGAAGGACCTCGGTGAGGGTGCGAAGCGACGACGCCGCGCGGTCTATGATGTAACAGGCATTCCCCTTCTCCGCACCGCGAAGCGCGCGGTAGGCAAAGCCTGCTTGCTTGGTGATCTTTTCGATGTGACGCAAGCGGAGCTTTTCATCAAAAAGCGCCTCTTCCTCGCCCGCTTTTGGGGATACGGCGTCAATTTCCTCAACCTGATACCGAAGCATCTCAAGCGTTCTTATTTTTTCGCTTTCGTCCATACGAAGACGCTCGATCTCTTGTGAAATGGACACAAGGCGGCGGTAAACGCCGCGATAGCGTTCTAGCACGTCCCCGTTGTGTGCAACGGCGTCGAGAACCGAAAGTTCGCTTCCCTCTTTACGCAGAAAGCCGTTATCCTCTTGCGAATGGATGTGCAAAAGATATGGGAACACCTCTCTCAGCACCGAAAGGCTGACCATTTTTCCGTTCACACGGCAGGTGTTTTTCCCGTCTTGGGAAACGGTGCGGAGCAATTCAAGACAGCCATCCTCATCGGGAAAAACGCCGATCTCTGCAAGAGAAGCCGCCGTTGCGGGAGAAAGCTCCGAAAAGAGCGCGCTGACCGTTGCGCGGTCTTCGCCGTAACGGATAAGATCACGCTCCGCCTTTGCGCCCGCAAGCAAATAGAGGCTTTCCATCATCACGCTTTTGCCTGCGCCCGTTTCGCCCGTGATGGCGGTGAAGCCGCGGTCGAAGTCTGCATCCAAAAGGCGAATGACTGCCATATTTTCAATATGCAACGATGAAAGCATCCTTTTGCTCCTCTCTTAATGTTATTTTGCCAAAAGTGTTTTGACCTTTTCACAGAAATGTCCCGCGCGCGAAGCATCGCGCACAACGACAAATACGGCGTCATCTCCTGCGATGGTACCTAAAATTTCGGGAAGATTTTGCGAATCAATATATCCCGCAACGGCGCTTGCAAGGCCTGGGTAGGTCTTGATCACCACCATATTGCCCGCGGCATCCACAGACACCACAGACCCCGTCATTACGTTGCCGAGGGGATGCGCCGCGTTTTCCTTTTTGTCAGGCACGGCATAGCAATACACACCGCGCGCCGAGATTCCCTTGATCAGATTCAATTCTCTGATATCACGGGATACGGTCGCCTGCGTCACCATATAGCCGCTTTCCTTTAAGCGCAAGAGCATTTCCTCTTGCGTTTCGATCTCATAACGGCGCACGAGGTCCAAAATTTTATCCTGTCTGGCTTTTTTAAGTACCATAATGCTCTCCTATCAAAAATGCTGTGTGTTCATTTTGGTAGACAGTATCTCAAGAAGTCTTCTGGGCTTAAGTGCCAAAAGACGCACGCGCTTTGCAGAACGGGAAACGAGAACGGAATCCTCTGGAGAAAGCGGGATCTCGGTACAGCCGTCAAGACAAATACGCGTCATATCCTGCCGACCGCCCCTATTGACGATGCGGAGCGAAGCGTCTGCAGGAAATACAAGCGAGCGCGAGAAGAAGGAGCGCGGACAAATGGGGGTCACACAAAGCGCGTCCATCGTTTCATCCAGCACAGCGCCCCCCGCAGACAAGGAATACGCCGTCGAGCCCGTAGGCGTTGCGACGATAAGACCGTCCGCGCGGTAATCAAGATAGCTCTGCTTCTCGTAAAGGCGAAGGTCGGCAAGATGTCCGCCACCGTCGATCACCATATCGTTGAGCGCGTTGCCCAAAAACGCCGTTTCCCCGTTCTTTTTTTGCAGGGTGATGTCAAGGAGCATTCTCGTTTGCTCGGTGTATGTGTCGGTTGCCAAAAGACGCAAAGCGTCCGTTTCGGTGGGATCAAGAGATGCAAGATATCCGAGCCTTCCGATATTGATGCCAAGAAGCGGAATGTCGTATTTTGCCGCATCGATCGCCGCGTGGAGCATCGTTCCGTCGCCGCCCAAAACGAGAAGAAGCTGGGCGTCACGGGGGAAGGCGTCCTTTTCATAGCCGACAGCACCCGCCCGAATGAGGGCTTCGTTGCCGCTTTCGGTGTAAACGCAGGTGCAAAATTCGGAAAGCACCGAAAGCACCTTTAAGGAAAGCGCAAGCGCGGGATCCTTTTCAAGGTTTGGAAGAAGAATAATTTTATTCATAGGTTTCCTCCGTTTGGGCATTTAAAGCAAACGCCGCAAGAAATTCAAGATTTCCGTCGCCACCGCGAATGGGGGACGGAATGTGTCCGAGCAAACGAAATCCTAAGGCTTTCGCCACATCGCATACACGGGTGACGGCGGTCTTGGCGAGCTTCTCACTCTTTACAATGCCGCCCTTGCCGATCGCCCCTCTGCCAAGCTCAAACTGCGGCTTGATGAGGGAGATGAGCGTGCCACCCTTGGACATAGACACGCGAATGGCAGGCAGGATGAGGGTTTGGGAGATAAAGGAAACGTCCATTACAGCAAAGGTGGGCGTTTTGTCGAAAAAATCCTTCGTGAGGGTGCGGGCGTTGGTATTCTCCATAGAAAGAACGCGCTCGTCTGCAAGGAGCGAAGGGTGAAGCTGTCCCGTGCCAGAATCCACCGCATATACAAAGGCGGCGCCCCGTTTTAAAAGGCAATCGGTGAAGCCACCGCTGGAAGCGCCCACGTCAAGGGCAATCTGTCCCTCAGGAGAAAGACCGAAGGCGTCAAGCGCCGCTTCGAGCTTGAGCCCCCCTCTTCCCACGTAGCGCTGTAAGGGGTTTTCTTTTACAAGCACCTGCATTCCGCCCTCAATTTCAAAGGACGCCTTATCGACGGGCACACCGTCCACGGTAACGCACCCGTCCTTTAGCATCTCTTGTGCCTTGGAACGGCTGACAGCAAGGCCCGCGTCTGCCATATATTTGTCAATTCTCATTTTCTGCGAGCAAGAAGATAGTCGGCAAGCTCACAAAGCGGCGCGCTCTTTTCATAGGGACGAAGCGCCTCTTTGGCGCTTTCGGTCAGCTTTTCCGCATAAACGCGCGCTTCCGCTTCCGTAAAGAAGTTCATAAAGGTCGTTTTCCCCTCTTCCCCGTCGCTTCCGATGGGCTTTCCAAGCTCCGCTTCCACGCCGACAACATCAAGAAGATCGTCAACGATCTGGAAAGCAAGACCGATGTGTCTTGCATAGGTGCAGAGTGCGTTTACGGTCGCAGGATCCGAAACGCCCGCAGCGATCAGCCCAAGACGTACGGAAGCCGTGATCATCGCACCCGTTTTTAAGGAATGCGTTTTGATGACGGTTTCAAAGGGGATCTCACCCTTTTCGGCGGCGAGGTCCATAATCTGTCCCCCCACCATACCGTCAGCACCCGCCGCCTCACTTAAGACGCGCACGGCAGATATCTTGGCTTCTGCGGGAAGATCGGCGGCGCATAAGATCTCAAACGCGCCCGTCAAAAGCGCGTCCCCTGCAAGCGTTGCCGTGGCTTCTCCGTAAACCTTGTGGTTGGTCGGCTTGCCGCGACGCAAGTCGTCGTTGTCCATTGACGGGAGATCGTCGTGGATCAAGGAATAGGTGTGTACCATCTCGATTGCGGACGCAAAATAAATGGCATCCTTTACACTTCCCCCAAACATCTCGGCGACAGAAAGCACAAGATAAGGGCGAATACGCTTTCCGCCCGCAAGGGTGCTATACCGCATCGAAGCGTATAAGGGCAAAAGGTCCTTATCGTCCGTCGTTAAAATTTGTCCCAAAAAATGCTCTACCTTGCCTGCGGCGGCAAGTAAGCGTTCTTCAACGTTCATTTCTCTTCTCCGTTATGACTTATTGTTCAAAGGGCTCGGCGTGCGTGCCGTTTTCGTCGGAAAGCAGGATCTTCACCCTTTGCTCAGCCCCCTCTAACTTCTCGGTGCAAAAGCGCACGAGGGAAATTCCTTCCTCAAAGGCGGCAAGCGAAGCATTCAGATCCTCGTTGCCCGATTCTAAAACGCGCACAAGCGCCTCAAGACGCGCAAGAGCCGATTCAAAGGTCATTTCATTTTTTTCCATCTCGTTCATATCACATCTCGTCCTTTTCGTTTTCTATGCGTCGCGCACCAATCTCACCGTCCGCAAAGCGAAGGAGGAAGGCGGCGCCGCTTGGAATTTCTTTCGTTGTACGCACGACGCGCCCGTCGTAGGACGCGACGGCATAGCCGCGCGTGAGAATGGCAAGCGGACTTAATGCATTTAGCTGTGCCGATGCCGTATCAAAGGCGGCGCGCAGGGCGTCTAACCGACGCGTTAAGGCGATCTCCATCGCTCGGGCGTAGGTGTCGAGCGTTTGCCGTTGCTCACGGTAAAGCCCGTCGGGGGTTGTAAAAATTTTGCGCGAAGCGAGTGCCTCTAGGCGTTGCTTCCCTGCCTTGATCTTAGCCTCGCACAGCAGTGCCATACGATCGGTTAAGTTATGGAAGCGCCTGACAAGCTCCGTCCCCTCGGGAACGGCAAGCTCTGCCGCGGCAGACGGGGTTGCGGCGCGAAGATCGGCAACGAAATCGCAAATCGTAAAATCGCGTTCGTGTCCGACGGCAGAGATGACGGGAACGGGAGAGGCGGCAACGGCGCGGGCAAGCGCCTCGTCGTTAAACTCCCAAAGATCCTCGGCAGAGCCGCCGCCGCGCCCCAAAATGATCACGTCCACACTTTGTGCCGTTGCAAAATGGGAAAGCCCTGCAATAAGGGTTTGTGCGGCACCCTCACCCTGCACCTGTGCGGGATATAAAAGCACCTCTGCAAAGGGAAAACGGCGCCCGAGAATGCGAATGATATCACGAATTGCCGCGCCTGTGGGCGAGGTGATGACACCAACCCTCGCAGGAATCTTGGGGATCGGCTTTTTTCTCGCGGGATCAAAGAGTCCCTCGGCGGCAAGACGGCGGCGGCGCTCCTCAAAGGCGATATAGAGCGCACCCACACCGTCGGGCTCCATCGCGGTAACGGTCAGCTGATACTGCCCGTCCCGAATATAGGTGGTCAAGGAAGCGTACACCACGACCTTCATCCCGTTTTGTGGGGTAAAGGCAAGGCGCGAAGCCGCCAATCGGAACATCACCGCGCGAACGAGGCTTCCCTCGTCCTTCAAGGAAAAATACATATGCCCCGATCGGTGATGCACGAAATTGGAGATCTCTCCGCGTACGGCAATCTGCGAAAAGACGTCATTGCTTTCTATTACGTCGTGCACGAGCGTGTTGAGCTCTGTGACGGTGAGGGCAGACCGCCCGTACGCCTCGTTTGCCATATGCGGCTCCTTTCGTTTTTATTTTTGGTGCGCGTCGGAAGCAAGCAAGGCAATTCCAACGGCATTATCAGCAGACAATGCAGGCTCTGCAAACGACGCATCCGCAATCCGTTCTTGAACGAAAGCGCGAATATACGCGTTTGACATTACGCCCCCCGCATACAAAAGCGGCAAGGCGTGCGTTTTGCGAAAATCAAGGCTCATTGCCACGACGCTGCGGGCAAGATGATCTAAAACGAAGGCGGCGGTTTTTTCACGGTCGCCCTCTTCTTCCAAGAGCTTTTTCGCCTGATTCTCGACACCCGAAAGATGGATATATCCGTTTTCGGTCTTAATTCCCTTTCGAGGGATCTTTCCGCGATATGTGGAAGCAAGCGCTTCAAGCGCGGGTCCAGCGGGAAAAGGGAGTCCCAGCGCGACACCGATACGGTCTACAAGCTGTCCCGCGTTCAAGTCACGCGTGCCGCCCACGATCTCGGTTCGAAATCCGTTAGGATCGGGAGATACGAGAAGCATCTCCGTCGTTCCGCCAGATATATGGAACGCGCCAAACGGCACAGACACAAGCTCGTCCCGTCCCGCAGAAAAGAGGGCGGCACGAAGATGACCGCACTGATGCGAGAAACGGTATAAGGGTACGTCCAAAACCGATGCGATACCCGTAGCCGCCGAAACGCCTGCGAGGAAGCAAGGCATATACGATCCCTCTGCATTGCGCGGCTTTTCGGAAACACCGACTGCCAAAACCTTCTTTTCCGCAAGCAAGGGGCGCGCACGCTCAAAAAGTGCGGGAAGGTTTTTCGTATGCGCGAAAAGCGCATCCGACTGCCGAAGTCCGCACTCTCCCGGCTTTACGGGAAGAGGGGCTTTCAGGTTAAAAAGCAGACGCCCGTCCTCGATTGCCGCAAGAGATGTCGTATAGTTGCTGGTATCGACTCCTAAAAAGCAACCCTTCATTGGGCGTTCTCTCTTTTTAGAAGGACGGCTTCGTCGTGCGAGATGGCGTTCAAGACACCGTTCACAAAAACGCGCGCCTTATCCTCATCGTATTTCTTCATCAGCTCGATTGCCTCGTTGAGCGAAACGCGAACGGGCACGTCGGGCATATACAGCATCTCATAGACCGCGAGCAAAATCGCCGCACGCGCAACGCCCGAAAGACGCTTGCGCTTCCAGCCGTGCGAATGTGCATCGATCAAGGCGTCAAGCTCAGCTCTGTTCTGACGAACACCGTCTAAAACGGTGTGGATATAGGCAGACTCACCCACCTCACGCGCGTCGCGGGCACCGCCGTAGATATCGTCCGCACTTTTTTCGGGAGCAAACTCCGCTTCAAAAAGCATCAAAAAGGCTTCTTCGCGTTCTTGTTTTCTGTTCATAGCATAAAACCTCGTCAAAATGTAACTTTATACAAAAAACATTATATAATATTAAAATGCCGTTTGTCAACTTCCTTTTCAAAAATTTACGATTTTCTTACGATTTGCAAGGCTTTTTTCAATCTTTTTGAGAAATTTGACGCAAAAAAAGATATTTTTTTCGTTTTGCTCTTGCAATTTAGACGCGGATATGATATTCTAACTAAAAAAATACAAGGATGCGAAAATGAACGTTAAAAAATCAATTTTGTCCTTTTTTGGAAAAACGTGTGCCGCCTGCGTCGGGCTCACGATCCTCTTCTATCTGATGATTGAAATTCTCGCAACGACCTCTCTCGACATCGTCCGTGCGATTCCTGCGGGACAGTTTTTCTTGCTCCTTCTTTGCGCGGCGCTCCTCAACGCGGCGTCCTATCTGCTTCTTTTGCCGATTGCAAAGCCGCTTCGGATTCTGCTACATTATATTTCCTGCATTTTGTCGCTTTTGCTGACCTTCGCTGCAACGGGAAAGATTGCTCTTTCCAACGGTGCGGGCGTACTTGTATTCCTTGTCATCTTCTCGCTTCTCTACGCTCTCTACTGGGGCATCCTGCTTCTCATCCGTTTCCTGCTTTATCCCGAGCGTCGCCGTGCGCGCACCAAGAAGGAACAAAAAGCCGAAGCGGAATACGTTAACCGTTTTTGATCAATTCAAGCAAAAAAATAAAACACCCCTTACCTACTGCGTTTTTTAGGCGCACGGCTATGGGGTGTTTTATTTTTTGAAAATCTATTGATTTTAGTTTTGCATTATGATATAATACTATGAGTAAATTTTAATCTTTGCACGCGAACGCGCTCGAGCGCGTGCCGAAAGGATCTCCTATGAAGCATCTCGTAATCGTTTACGACGGAATGGCAGACAGAAAAATTCCGTCGCTTGGCAACAAAACCCCTATGATGGTGGCAAAAAAGCCTATGATGGACGCCCTGACGCCCACCGCCTTTTGCGGCACCGTTTCCAACGTTCCCGAGGGAATGATTCCCGAAAGCGATACGGCAAACCTTGCCATTCTCTCCTACGATCCCAAGATCTATTCCAAGGGGCGTTCCCCCCTTGAGGCGGTTTCGATGGGAATTGATATGCGGCCCGACGAGGTTGCTTATCGCTGCAACGTCGTCACCCTGAGCGAGGGCGGCGCGTACGAGGATAAGGTAATGCTCGACCACAGTGCCGACGAGATCACGACTGCCGAGGCAGACGTTCTTATCAAGGCACTCGACGAGAAATTCGGTGACGAGATCCGCAAGTTTTACACGGGTGTCAGCTACCGCCATTGCTTGATCTGGAAAAACGGCGACGACACCTTCCCCTTTATGCGTCCGCACGACATCATCGGTCAGCGCATCGGCGAGCATTTGCCAAAGGGCGAGCGCGGCAAGGAATTCTTGCGGATTATGAAGGAGAGCTATGACCTTCTTAACCATCATCCTATCAACGAGGCGCGCCGTGCGCGCGGACTTCGTCCTGCAAACTCCGCGTGGTTCTGGAGCCCGGGAAAAAAGCCCGCACTTCCCTCTTTTTCCGAGAAATTCGGCTTGAAGGGCGCTGTCATTTCCGCAGTTGACCTCATTAAGGGCATCGGCATTTGCGCGGGAATGGAGTCGATCGACGTTGAGGGCGCTACAGGCAACGTTCATACCAACTACACGGGCAAAGCAGACGCCGCCATCGACGCGTTCCGCCGTGGCTTCGACCTTGTTTACATTCACGTAGAGGCGCCCGACGAGTGCGGTCACCGTGCCGAGCTGGAAAACAAAATTCTTTCGATTGAAAAGATCGACGGCTTAATTCTCAAGCCCGTCGTAGAATATCTGCGCGCAACGGGGGAAAACTTCCACGTGATGTGCTTGCCCGATCACCCCACCCCCATCGAGATCCGTACACACAGTATGGAGCCTGTTCCCTTCTTTATCTACCGTTCCGAGCAGGCAGTGAACGGCGTTATGAGTCTTGATGAGGACAGCGCCGCCGCAACGGGCAACTACATTCCTTCGGGCACCGCTTTGATGGAGATGCTCACGAAGCATTAACGCTTTTTTACAAGAGGAAACTATGGAAAACGAGCTTTTACACACAACCGAAGAGAAAGCGCAGAAGAAAGACTCGCTTTTCGAGATCTTTTCGACTGTTGAGCTGCTTGCCTTCGCGGCGGCTGTCATTCTTCTTTTCTTTTCCTTTGTTGCAAGGATCACGATCGTCGAGGGCGGCTCTATGGAAAACACCCTGATCGGCGGTGACAAGCTCATCGTGTCCGATCTTTTCTACACGCCCGACCGCGGGGACATCGTTATTCTGCACTCTCCCACGCTCAACGGCGGCGAGCCCATCGTGAAGCGCATCATTGCCGTTGGCGGCGATACGGTCGCCATTCGCAAGGACGGCGTGTACGTGAACGGCGAGCGCTTGAATGAAACGGACGGCTCGCTTGGATATACCATCGACGACTATTCCTATACCGCAAGACCCGAACAGGTCATCGAGGAAGGAAAGGTGTTCGTTTTGGGCGACCATCGCTCCGTTTCCTACGACAGCCGTTCCTTTGGGCAGGTGGATGCAGACGCCGTGATTGGCAAGGTTCTTTTGCGAATTTCACCCGTTTCCAAGTTTGGCACGGTAGACTAAATCCATTTTGAGGTTAACAAATGCCATCTGACGTAATCCAGTGGTTCCCGGGGCATATGGCGAAAACACGCCGCCTTATGCAGGAATGCCTTTCCTCGGTCGACCTTACCATTGAAATTTTAGACGCGCGAATTCCCGCGTCCTCAAAGAATCCCGACATCGAACGCATTTTGGGGCAAAAGCCGATCTTGACGCTTTTATCCAAGGCGGCGATGGCAGACCCGAAGAAAACGGAGCTTTGGGTCGCAGCCCGCCGAAAGGCGGGAGCGCTTTGCATCCCCTACGACGCAATCAGCGGCGAAGGAATGCAAGGCTTAATGCCTGCGATCCATACCCTTCTCTCCGAAAAGCTCGCGCGCTATGCCGAAAAGGGGATGACAGGACGCCGCATCCGTGCAATGGTGGTTGGCATCCCCAACGTTGGAAAATCCACCTTTATCAACCATATGGCGGGAAGCAAAAAGGCGAAAGCCGAAAACCGCCCCGGCGTTACCGTGAACAAGCAATGGGTGTCTTCCCCCTTGGGGTTAGATCTTCTTGATATGCCGGGCGTTCTTTGGCCCAAGTTTGACGACCGCACAACGGGAGAAAACCTTGCCATCACAGGCGCGATCAAGGACAGCGTTTTGAACATTGACGAGATCGCTATGCTCCTTTGCGGCAGACTGCGCGACGCGTATCCCGCCCTCTTCGCCGAGCGATACAAGCTCACGGATGAGGAGCTGAGCGACCTTGACCTTTACGACCTTTTCCTTGCCGTCGGACGCCACCGCGGATTTTTGATGTCGGGCGGTGTCGTGGACGAGGACCGCACGGCAAAAACTTTACTTGAAGAATTCCGCAACGCAAAGATCGGGCGCATCACGCTCGAGGTGCCGAAGGGGGTTAACAATGCCTGATTTTTCTCTTGAGCAAGCCTTGACGGAAGAGGGTTACACTGCCGTTTGCGGTGTAGATGAGGCAGGGCGCGGACCGCTTTCGGGTCCCGTGGTTGCCGCCGCTTGCATTCTCCCTTTGGGACTTTATATTGAGGGGCTTGACGATTCCAAAAAGCTTTCCCCCAAAAAGCGTGATCTCTTATTTGACACCATTAAAGAAAACGCGATCGCCTACGCCATCGCTTCCGCCTCTCCCGAGGAGATCGACAAGATCAACATTTTAAACGCAACGATGCTCGCGATGCGCCGCGCCATTGCAGCCCTTCCCGTCCCTGCGGACTTCGCCCTTGTGGACGGAAACATCGCAAGAGATTTCACCGTCCCCACCAAAACAGTCATTAAGGGCGATGCCATCTCCGCTTCCATCGCGGCGGCAAGCATTCTCGCCAAGGTCACGCGTGACCGCATCTGTCTTGAGGACGATAAGCGCTACCCCGAATATCAGTTTGCCAAGCACAAGGGCTATTCTACGGCGTTACATATGGATATTTTACGCCGCATCGGTCCTTCTCCCATTCACAGACGTTCCTTTTTAAAATTTCTCGAAAGATGAGCCTACTTGAACACATCAAGCTCCTTTTCCCCCGTTCCTATCGCCATTTACCCAAGCATTTGCGTGAGGGACGGATTGGGGAAGACGCCGCGACACGGTATCTTATCCGTCACGGCTACCGCATCAAGGAAAGAAACTTTATTTCGGGAAAAAACGAGATCGATATTATCGCATTTAAAAAGAACACGTACGTGTTTTGCGAGGTCAAGTCGCGCGTGCAAGAATACGGAGTAGATTCTCCCTTTGGGTGTCCTGCATCCGCAGTAAACGCAGACAAGCAACGCCATCTCTCTGCCGCCGCTATGACCTTTGAAAGGCGACACGCGCGCGAGGACGCTCTCTTTCGCTTTGACGTGATCGAGGTGTACCTAACGCCCTCTTGCAAGATTTCCCGCATTCATCACATCGAAAACGCATTTACACGCTGAGTGTATGTATCAAATAACAACCAAAGAGGTATCCATTATGCAGTATGTCAGCACAAGAACCAAGGATTGTGAGCGCGTTTCTGCCGCTTACGCCATCAAAACGGGACTAGCCCCCGACGGCGGTCTTTTTATGCCTGAAGTCATCCCCACCATCACCCTCGGGGAGCTTAAGGATCTCATCGACTGCTCCTATGCGGAGCGTGCGACCTATGTATTCGCAAAATTTTTAAGCGATTATTCGGTAACCGAGCTTTTGACGGATACCACGGAAGCATATAACGAGGAAAGATTCCCCGGCGGTGCCGCCCCCATTCATTCCATTGACGGGCAAATCATCTCGCTTGAGCTTTGGCACGGTCCTACCTGTGCTTTTAAGGATATGGCGCTTCAAATTATGCCAAGACTTCTCTCTCGCGCACTCGGCAAAACGGAAGAAAAGCGCGAGGCACTCATTCTTGTCGCCACCTCGGGCGACACGGGCAAGGCGGCACTTGAGGGATACCGCGACGTTCCGCAAATCAAAATCAAGGTATTTTATCCCGTAGACGGCGTTTCTCGCGTGCAGAAGCTCCAAATGCAGACGCAAGAGGGAAAGAACGTCGACGTTGCCGCCATCCGCGGTAACTTTGACGACGCGCAAACGGGTGTAAAAAAGATCTTCGGCGACGCAGAGATGGCAAAGCGTCTTGACGAAGAAAACGTATTCCTTTCGAGCGCGAACTCCATCAACTGGGGACGCCTTGCGCCCCAAATCGCCTACTACGTATCCGCATACTGCGATATGGTCAAGGAAGGAAGAATCGGTCTTGGCGACGCGATCGACATCTGTGTACCGACGGGCAATTTCGGCAACATTTTCGCCGCGTATATTGCCAAGGAAATGGGGGTTCCCCTCGCGAAGCTCATTTGCGCTTCCAATCAAAACAACGTGCTTACCGATTTTTTAAAGACGGGAACGTACGACAGAAACCGTCACTTCTACACGACGACCTCTCCCTCGATGGACATCCTCATTTCGAGCAATCTTGAGCGTCTTCTTTACCTCGTATGCGGTGCGGAAAAGACTGCCGCATATATGAAGGAACTCAATGAAAACGGTAAATACACCTTGGCAGATGACGAAATTACCAAAATCCAAGAAACCTTCGTCGGCTATTTTGCCTCGGAAGAGGATACCGAGGAAGCCATCCGCACGACCTTTGAAAAGCACGGCTATCTCTGCGACACACATACCGCTGTCGGCTACCACGCCGCACGCGCGTACATCAAGGAAACCGAGTGCCGCCGCCGCATCGTTCTCGCCTCTACGGCAAGTCCTTACAAGTTTGCCGCATCCGTTTATCACGCCCTGACGGGCAAAGAAGCAGAGGGTGACCTCGAAGCACTTGGCGCGCTCTCCGCGCTCACGGGTGTTGCGATCCCCGCACCGCTTGCCGACATTGCCAAGCGCAAAGTTCGCTTTGACACCGTAATGGATGCCTGCGATATGCCCGCATCCGTTCTCTCCTTTGCCAAAAAATAAAAGCGTCCTTGACAGGACGCTTGGGGCGCAATCTTAATTGCACTTAGGCTTGAAGGTCGCGCATACGGTTTCCGCGCTGGACTTTGCCTCACTGGGACCTACGGCGATCTCGGGTGCGTGACAGGTACAACCGACCGAGTTGTATACGCAGTTATGCACGTCGCACTTGATACCCGTGAGCGCCTTCTCGCAACCGCAAGTATTCTTCTGTTCCATTTTGCTTCCTCGCTTTCTTGTTTGGTTGCGGTTATTTTGCCCCCAAAACACCCCTATTATGCAGGAGGACCTATGTCTGTATTCGCAATATCCGATCTTCATCTTTCACTCAACGGCAAAACGGACAAGTCGATGGAAGTCTTTGGAAAGCGTTGGCAAGGGTACACGGCTAAGCTCGAAAGGGCTTGGCGCGCGCTCGTGACCGAAAAGGACACCGTGATCCTTGCGGGCGACATTTCGTGGGCACTTTCTACCGAGGAAGCAGAAGAGGATATGCGCTTTTTAAACGCACTGCCCGGCAAAAAGATCGTTGGCAAGGGAAATCACGACTTTTGGTGGCAGACGATGAGCAAGCTCTCCGCATTCAAGGAGAAAAACGCCCTTGACTCCATCTCCTTTCTCTACAACAACGCTTATGTCGTCGAGGATTTTATCGTGGCAGGCACAAGAGGCTGGTTTTACGACGCTTCTTGTGACAACATTCCCGAGGAAACCGATTTTGAAAAGATCGTAGCCAGAGAAAGCGTGCGCTTGCGGCTCAGCCTTGACGAAGCCGTAAAGTTAAAGACGCTTTATCCCGAAAAGGAGATTCTCGCCTTTTTACACTTCCCTGCCGTTTGGGCAGGCAAGCGGTCGGAGGAGATCCTCGCCGTTTTAAAGGAATACGGAATACGCCGCGTCTTTTACGGACACATCCACGGCCCCTACGACGCCGAGGGTGATTTTGAGGCAGACGGGATCCGTTTTTCCATCACCTCTGCGGATTTTTTACATTTTACGCCCAAAATCATCCACAAGGCAGAGAATTTATAAAGTTTTTTACGCAATTTTCCAAAATTCTCTTGACAGTCTTCCTTTTTACAAGTATAATAATTAAGATTGAAAATTAATATTAGTTTTTCTTCGGAGGAAAAGTACAATGAGTCTGATCAAAAAGACAAAGCTTGAGAAAAATCACTATGAGTTGAAGTTCTCCATTGATAAGGAGATCTTTGAAAAGGCGCTCAACGCGGCTTACCGCAAGAACGTCGCAAAGATGAACATTCCCGGCTTCCGCAAGGGCAAGGCGCCCCGTGCCATCGTTGAGAAAATGTACGGCAAGGGCGTGTTCTATGAGGACGCTATTAACGAATGCCTTGGCGACGCATATGAAGTGGCACTCAAGGAGAGCAAGCTTGACGTTGTGGGACGCCCCGAGTTTGACATTGAGTCTATGGAAGGCGATGCTCCCGTGTTGAAGGCTTCCGTATACGTAAAGCCTGACGTTACCATCGAAAACTACCTCGGCATTGAGGTGACCAAGACGGTAAAAGAGGTTACCGACGCTGACGTTGACGCTGAGATCGAGCGCGTTCGCGAGAGAGGCGCCCGCACCATCGAGGTGACCGACCGTGCTGCAATCGACGGCGATACCGTTACCATCGACTACGAGGGCTCCGTTGACGGTGTTCCCTTTGACGGCGGTGCCGCACAGGGTCACGACCTGAAGCTCGGCAGCGGTCAGTTCATCCCCGGCTTTGAGGAGCAGATCGTTGGCAAGAGCATCGGCGAGAGCTTTGACGTTAACGTGACCTTCCCCGAGGAGTATCACGCTGCAGAGCTGGCCGGTAAGGCTGCCACCTT
>JAZSBJ010000072.1:0-5666 GCA_045602305.1 Eubacteriales bacterium
CCCGACAGTAAGATCCGTATGCTGGTCGAGCTTCGTCACGAGGCGGAGATCGTTATCGTCATCAACGCGGCGGACATTGAGAAAAACAAGGTCAGAGGCGACCTCGGCATCACCTACGATCAGGACGTGCTTCGCCTGATCGACGCGTTCCGCGGCTTTGAACTGTACGTTGGCAGTGTGGTTTTGACCTGCTACAACGATCAGCCCTCGGCAGAGGCGTTCAAGAAGCGTCTTGAATCGCTCGGCGTGCGGGTGTACAAGCATTATCGCATTCCCGGCTACCCGTCCGACATTGAAACCATCGTCAGCGACGAGGGCTACGGCAAAAACGAATATATCAAAACGGAGCGCTCTCTCGTTGTAGTGACCGCACCCGGTCCCGGAAGCGGAAAGATGGCGACCTGCCTTTCTCAGTTATATCACGACAGCAAGCGCGGCGTGCACTCGGGCTATGCCAAGTTTGAAACCTTCCCGATTTGGAATCTTCCCCTGCGTCACCCCGTCAATATGGCGTACGAGGCGGCGACCGCAGATCTCAACGACGTGAATATGATCGACCCGTGGCACCTTGAGGCGTACGGCGAAACGACGGTCAATTACAACCGCGACGTTGAGATCTTTCCCGTGCTTCGCGCAATGATGGAGCGCATTTCGGGCGGCGCTTGCCCCTACAAATCGCCCACGGATATGGGCGTAAATATGGCGGGTAACTGCATTTTTGACGATGACGCCTGCCGCCACGCATCCAATATGGAGATCATTCGCCGCTACTATCAGGCACTTGTTGCGCGCCGCAAGGGTGCTACGGACAGCGACGACGTGGAGAAGATCAAGCTCCTTATGAATATGGCGGGCATTTCGCCCGAGGACCGTCCCGTGATCGACGCCGCCAACGCCCGTGCCGAGCAAAACGGCTCGCCCGTTTCTGCCATTTCCCTGCCCGACGGCAGGATCATTACGGGAAAGACCTCGGAGCTGCTCGGCGCGACGAGCGCGATGCTTCTCAACGCACTCAAGGCGTTTGCCGACATTCCCGACGACGTGCATCTTATCTCCCCCGAGATCATCGGTCCCGTGCAGGAGCTTAAGACGCACCATCTTGGCAATCACAACCCGCGCCTTCACACGGACGAGGTGCTTGTTGCGCTTTCCATCAGCGCCGTGACCAATCCCACCGCGAAGCGAGCGCTTGAGCAGCTTGACAGACTCCGCGGCTGCGAGGTTCATTCCTCGGTCATTCTTGCGCCCGTGGACGAAAACGTGCTGAAGAAGTTGGGTGTGAACTTAACCTGCGAGCCGAAATATCAAACCAAAAAGCTATTCCACGCATAACTTAAAACCGCCCTGCGTTCACAGGGCGGTTTTTTCATTTTTGTAAAGCTTGGTTTGCATCTGCTTTTCCAAACGCAAACCGTAGGGTATCATTTCAAGAATCCGTTGACGATCTGCTCCTCGGCTTCCTTTTCGGAAAGTCCGAGCGACATCAGCTTCATTAGCTGCTCGCCTGCGATCTTGCCGATCGCCGCTTCGTGGATGAGAGAGGCGTCGGGGACGTTGGCGGTGATCTCGGGAATCGCGGAAACGGACGCCTCGTCCATAATGATGGCGTCGCACTCGGTATGTCCGTTGCAGGGGGCGTTTCCGTTTACGCGGGAGAGGAAGAGCTGATGGGACTTGTCCTTTGCGACCGAGCGCGAGATGACGTGCGCGGAGCAGTTTTCTCCATTCATATGGATCTCAAACTCGGTTTTTGCCGTTTGACTTCCGTGCGTCATCAGGTTTTCCTTGACGGTGAGCGTTGCCCCTGCCGCAAGGGTTGCGCGCGTTACGCGGTCGGTGGAATCCACGCCCTTGATCTGGACGGTTTCCATCTCCATCGTGCCGTCCTCGTCGATCTCGATGACGGTGGTGGGGTTCATTACGTTTTTGCCGTTGCCGTCGCCCTCACCGTAGTGCTTTTCCACATAGCGCAGGCGCGCGCCCTTGGCGATATGGAAGGTGTGGATGCCGTCGTGGCGGGATTCCTTTTCGCCGCCGTTGTGAATGCCACAGCCCGCGACGATGAGGACGTCTGCCCCTTCGCCGACGTAAAAGTCATTGTAGACGGTTTCGGTGAGCCCCGATTCGCTGAGAAGCACGGGCATATGCACGCTTTCGTTTTTCGTGCCGGGACGGATGATGATGTCGATGCCGTCCGAATCCTTTTTGGAGATGATCTCAATGTTTTCAGAGGATGCTCTGCCTGCGCTTTTTCCGTTGGCGCGGATGTTGTAGGCACCCGTGGGAACGTCGTGCAGATCGGCGACCTCGGCTAGGAGATTTTTCTGTATTGCGTCCATAGCGTTCTCCTTACGAAATTTTGTCAAGCAGAGTACGGCAGGTGCCGCCTGCGGCGCCGAGAAGGGCGGGAAGGATCTCGTCACGCGTGCCAACCTTATCGATCTCGCCGCCCGCGATCACGACGATCTTGTCCGCAATGTTCAAAATGCGCTCTTGGTGCGAGATGATGAGAATGGTTCCCTTTTGCTTTTCGTGCATCTTTTCAAAGACGTTGATGAGATTGCCGAAGCTCCAAAGGTCGATGCCCGCCTCGGGCTCGTCAAAGACGGTAAAGCGCGTGCCGCGCGCGAGGACGGTAGCGATCTCAATGCGCTTCAGCTCGCCGCCCGAAAGGCTTGCGTTGACCTCGCGGTTGATGTAGTCGCGCGCACAAAGTCCGACCTCGGAGAGATAGGCGCACGCCTCGCCCACAGAAAGCGTTTTGCCTGCGGCAAGGTTGATAAGGTCGCGCACCGTGATCCCCTTAAAGCGGACGGGCTGCTGAAACGCGTAGCTGACGCCCGCGCGTGCGCGCTCGGTGACCGACATATGGGTAATATCCAAGCCGTCAAGCAAAATTTTGCCCGAGGTGGGGGTATAGATGCCCGCGATCAGCTTGGCGAGCGTGGATTTTCCGCCGCCGTTGGGTCCCGTCAGGGCGACGAAGCCGTCTTCCACCTTGAGGCTTACGTTTTTGACGATTTCCTTGGTGCCCTCTTCTCCCGCAACGGAGAAGGACACGTCGATGAGTTCTAGCATATTTTCCTCCTCTGCGGACACGCCGCAGAACGTTTTTATCTAGGTTAGTATAGCATACTTTGAAAGAGTTTACAAGAGATTTTTCAAAAAAACAAAAAAAGAGAGGGGCGGGAAAGCATTCCCGCCCCTCTCGCAAGTTATTTGAGATAGATAACGCCCGCGGGGCAGGCAGAAACACACGCACCGCAGCCCGTGCATTTCGAACGGCTCACGCGCGCAACACCGTTTTCCATCACGATGGCGCCCGAGGGACACGCTTTTTCGCAAAGACGGCAGCCGATACAGCCCGTTTTGCAGACCGCCCGCGTTTCCTTTCCCTTTTGGGGATTGCGGCAGAGGACGGTGGGGGCGCTTACGGGGGTGAGGGTGATGAGTGTTTTGGGGCAAGCGTCCTTGCATTTCCCGCAGGCGACGCAAAGTGCTTCGTCCACGACGGCAACGCCCGCACGGATAGAAATGGCGCCCGCATCGCACACCGACGCGCAATCGCCAAGCCCGATACAGCCGTATAAACACCCCGATCCGCCGTTGTAGTGCGCCATTGCCGCGCGGCAAGAGGAGATCCCCTCATAGTCGGCGCTTCGCGTGCGACATTCCAAGGTGCCGCGGCAACGCACGCGCGCCGTTTTTTTCACCGTTTTTTGGGCTTTGGTGCCGAGGATCTCGGCAATCTTCCCTGCCACAGCGTCGCCGCCAACGGGACAAAGATTGCTTCGCACGCCAGGACTTTCGGCAAGCGCGTTTGCATATCCCGCGCATCCCGAAAAGCCGCAAGCACCGCAGTTGGCGCCGGGCAACTCGCTAAGGATGGCTGCCGCCTTTTCGTTTTCCTTTACCGACATAAAGTGCGCGGCAAGCCCGAGCCCGATGCCGAGCAGAAGTCCAATGCCCGCGAGAAGAAGGGTAGCAAGAAGAATGGGATTCATACGCCACCTCCGAGTCCGTCCACAATCCCGCCGAAGCCCACGAAGGAGAGCGCGACGAGCGCGGCGGCGATGAGGGTGATGGGAAGTCCCTTTAGGGATTTCGGGATATCGGCGTCCTCAAGGCGCTCGCGGATGCCCGCGAACAGCACCATTGCGACAAGGTACCCTACCCCCGTGCCGAGGGCGTTCACCATAGCGTGAAGGAAGGTGTAGGACGCGTCGGCGGCGCTCTTTTCGAGGACGAGGAGCGTGATGCCCAAAACGGCGCAGTTGGTGGTGATAAGGGGAAGGTAGATGCCAAGGGCTCTGTAAAGGGCGGGAATG
Organism: Eubacteriales bacterium; assembly: GCA_045602305.1. Taxonomy (GTDB): domain Bacteria; phylum Bacillota; class Clostridia; order Oscillospirales; family CAG-272; genus UBA1740. The sequence goes on from JAZSBJ010000072.1 coordinate 4,329, forward strand.
TACTTTTTCAGCACGATCTCCGTCAGCTGAACGAGTGCAGCAATCACCAAAATGAAAACGATCGTTTGCAAATAAGCGAGATTTAGGGGGAGTAAAACGAGGGTGTAAAGGGGGAAGGTGACTGCCGTTGCGATGAGCATTACGGCGGTCACGGCAAGGCTCATTCCAACGGCGGTGCCGAGCTTTTTGGACACACCGAGGAAGGGGCAGATGCCGAGGAATTTGGAGAGGACGTAGTTTTCGGTCAAAATTGCCGCAAGAAAGACGGCGATGAGCGATTTAATCACGGCACGCGTCCTCCGTTTCACACTTGGTACAGCCCGTCTTTAAAGGACAGCTCTCGCAAGAGAAATCGCGTCCGCGATAGCCCCCTTGCAGTCGGTTGGCAAGGGCAATGAGAAGTCCGAAGACGAAAAATCCGCCCGCGGGAAGCACGAATACGGTGATGGGCGTATAGAAGCTCGGCATCACCTGAAGCCCAAAGAGGGTGCCTGCGCCGAGAAGCTCACGGAGCATTCCCATCAAAAGCAAGGCGGCGGTGAAGCCGACGCCCATACCCAGCGCGTCGAGTGCTGAGGGAAGCACGCCGTTTTTGGACGCGAACATCTCGGCTCTGCCGAGAATGATGCAGTTGACGACGATGAGGGGGAGATAGATGCCGAGCGACTCGTCGATTTCGGGAGCGAACGCCTTAACGAGCATCTGCACCACCGTCACGAAGGCGGCGATGAGGGTGATGTAGGCGGGGATTCGCACCGTCTTGGGAATGACGCGCCGCAAAAGTGAGATCGCAACGTTAGAGCAAAGGAGCACGAGCGTCGCCGCCAAGCCCATACCGATGGCGTTGGATGCGGACGTTGTCACCGCAAGTGCAGGGCAGGTGCCAAGCACGAGGCAAAGCACGGGGTTTTCCTTGACGATGCCCTTGGTAAACTCCTTTACGAGGTGTCGTTTTGCCACGCTCATTCTCCTTTCTTAATGGTTTCAAAAACGGAAAACGCCTCTTTGATTGCCGCTTCTACGGCGCGAGAGGAATAGGTCGCGCCCGTGACGGCATCAAAATCCTCACCGAGGACGGGTGGCGTTACGGCACCGAGAAGGGCGTCGGTAAAGTCCTTTTTGGTGACGCCCGTGCCAAGGCCGGGGGTTTCGTCGGGCGCGCTCACGGAAATGCCGATGAGCTTGCCTGCTTTATCAAAGCCGACAATCATTTCAATATCGCCGCCATAGCCGTTCGGAACGACCTTGACGCAGTAACCGCTATCGTTGGTTGCACGAAAAACGCCTTCGATCTTTACATCATCGGCAATACTTATCGGATAATTTACCGTAACAAAA
>JAZSBJ010000073.1:0-9240 GCA_045602305.1 Eubacteriales bacterium
AATACTGGCTGAAATAATATGAGTAAAATTAATAAATACGAAAAGGTCAAGCACTACCGCAAGGAGCACAAGCTAACCCAAGGCGAGTTTGCAAAACTTATAGGGGTATCTGCCCAGGCTATATCAAAGTGGGAGAGGGTAGAGTGCTATCCGGACATACAGTTTCTTCCAGCTCTGGCTGAGATCCTCGGCTGCTCTGTTGCTGACTTTTTCAACTGAACAAAAACAAAACCGAAACTGGCCATAAAGGAGAATTTGCCGGATGATTTATCCCGTAAATAATAACAATATTAAGGAATGCGTTGCTGTAATTAAAGATAGTTTTTTAACTGTAGCCAATGAGTTTGGTTTTACAACCGAAAACGCGCCTCGTTTTACCGCCTTTGCTACAACTGAACAACGTTTATCTTGGCAATTGAATAACGAAAACAGACTTATGTATGCTTTTTTTGCTAATGGAAACATTGTTGGGTATTATTCTTTGGCGTTGCTCAAAAATAATGAATGCGAACTGAATAATTTGTGTGTGCTTCCACAATTTAGACATCAAGGCATAGGAAAAAAACTATTGTTACATTCGTTTCAATCGGCAAAGAATTTAGGATGCTTAAAAATGAATATTGGAATTGTCGAAGAGAATCAAACCTTGAAAAAGTGGTATGAATCCTTTGGCTTCAAACATATCAAAACACAAAAATTCGATTTCTTTCCGTTTACCTGTGGATATATGGAACTAATTCTTTTATAAATGACAATACCCGACAGACATTGAAATCTGTCGGGTTACTTATTTGTTTACTGCGTATAAACTAAAGCAATTTGATTTGGGATTTCTCCGCTAAGAACATTGCCGCTTCGCTTCCCCTTTTGAATGTTTTAGGTTGTTATTCGGGAATAATCAAGCCGTAGGTGCCGTCTTTTCTGCGGTAGACGACGCAGGTCTGATCGGTGTGGTCATCGTTGAATACGAAGAATTGGTGTCCGAGCAGGTTCATCTGCAGGATCGCCTCCTCGGGAGACATGGGCTTGAAGGCAAAGGTCTTGGTGCGGATGATCATATCGGGCTCATCCTCCTCCGCAAACTCCTCGGGGGTGAACGCCGTGTCAGCCAGCTCCAGTCCGCTCGTGCGGAGACGTCTTGCAAGGCGGGTCTTGTTTCTGCGGATCTGACCCTCAATCGCGGCGATCGCCGCGTCAAGCGCGTCGCGGAAGCTTTCCGCGCAGATCTCGCTGCGGAAGAGCGTGTTTCCTGCGGCGATGGTAATTTCGAGATTCTTTTCGTTATGTTTGCAGCTCAAGGTGACGGTTGCCTCACCCGAGCCGTTAAAATATTTATCAAATTTGGTGAGCTTCTTCTCGACGAGATCCTTCATCTCGTCATAAACGTTCATCTGACGTCCGATAACTGTAATCTTCATGTTCTAAACCCTTTTCCTTTCTTTCGGGAGTGTCCAACGGGAGACAATTCTCCTATTGTGATTTCATTATATCACAAAAATGCGGTTCTGTAAAGATAAAACAAATAATTTTTGAAATTTTATTTATTTTTGGTTAAAATGTCGAAAGATTTGGTAGAAAACAAAAAGAATGGGATTGACAGAATTGCGGTTTTTTGATATAATAAGATGTAGATGAGCGCGGGATTTTGACGGTGTCTACACGCGCTTGATTGGATGAAACTCAAAGGACAGAAAGGTGTTTCCAAATGGCAACGACGAACGTTGAACAAAGGATCGGCGAGCTTCGCCGAGAGCTGCTTTACCACGCAAAGCTTTATTACGTGGACGATGCGCCCGAAATTTCGGACTATGAATACGACCGGATGTATGCAGAGCTGAAGGCTTTGGAGGAGGCGCATCCGGAATTTTTTGACGCGGCGTCTCCCACCCAGCGCGTGGGCGGAAAACCCTTGGACAAGTTTGAAAAGGTGATCCACAGCGTACGCATGGACTCTTTGGACGACGTGTTTTCCTTTGAGGAGCTGGAGGAGTTTTTGAATCGCGTGAAGGGAACGCTTCCCGAGGCTCTCTATTCGGTAGAGCCCAAGATCGACGGTCTGTCGGTGTCTCTTCGCTATGAAAAGGGCGTCTTCGTGCAGGGCGCGACGCGCGGAGACGGACAGGAGGGCGAGGACGTCACGCAGAATCTGCGGACCGTCTTTTCCATTCCGCTCGTTTTGACCGAGCCGCTTGATCTGACGGTGCGCGGCGAGGTATATATGCCGAGGCGCACCTTTGAGCGACTGAATCTCGCGCGCGAGGCAGAGGGACAGGCTCTGCTTGCCAATCCCAGAAACGCGGCGGCGGGATCTCTCCGTCAGCTTGACCCCAAGATCGCCGCCGAGAGAGGGCTTGATATTTTCGTATTTAATTTCCAAGAGGGATCGCTTTACGCCGACGGTCACGCGCCCGCGTCTCACACCGAGACGATGGAGCGGCTTGCCGAGCTTGGCTTCTGCGTTCTCGAGCACCGCGCGTGCGGCAAGAGCGCGGAGGAGATCATTGGGCATATTCAAAAATTAGGTGAGATGCGTGACGATCTGGCGTACGATATCGACGGCGTGGTCATTAAGGTTGACGCGCTTTCAGACCGCGCGAGACTGGGCGAGGGAACGAAGACGCCCAAATGGGCGGTCGCGTATAAATTTCCCCCCGAGCAGAAGCAGACAAAGCTTTTGGGCGTGGAGATCGCCGTGGGACGTACGGGCGTGCTGACGCCCACTGCGTTGCTTGATCCCGTCAGACTTGCGGGTACGACCGTTTCCAGAGCGACCCTGCACAACGCCGAGTTTATCTGGGAGAAGGATATCCGCATTGGCGACATCGTGACGGTGCAGAAGGCGGGCGACATTATCCCCGAGGTGGTTCGCGCGCATACCGAGCTTCGCGCAGCGGAGCTTCCGAAATTCTCGATGCCCGACCGTTGTCCCTCTTGCGGCGAGCCGGTTTTCTACAATGCCGAGGAGGGCGCGGCGACCCGATGCAACAACAGCAGATGCCCCGCGCAGCTTTCTCGCGGGATTGAGCATTTCGCGTCCAAAAACGCGATGAATATTGACGGACTGGGGCCGCAGATCGTGGAGGCGTTGCTCCGTGAGGGACTGATCGCCGACGTGGCGGATCTCTACGAGCTGACTTCCGACAAAATTGAATCCATGGAGCGTATGGGGGAGAAATCCGCGGCAAATCTGATCGCGGCGATCGAAAACTCCAAGTCCGCGGGACTGGAAAGACTGATCTACGCCCTAGGCATCCGAAACGTGGGAGAGGTCGCGGCGGCGGCGCTGGCGCAGCATTTCGGAACACTCGAGGCTTGCATGAACGCCACAGCCGAGGAGCTTTGCTCCCTGCAGGATTTCGGACAGATCACCGCCGACTGCGTGGTGGATTTCTTCTCGCGAGAGCAGAACCGTTTGCTTTGCGAGAGACTGATGGCGGCGGGGCTGATCACAGAGCCCCTGCATCGCGCAAAGGACGACTTCCTCGCGGGACTGACCTTCGTGCTGACAGGCACGCTTCCCACCATGTCGCGTGACGAGGCGTCCGAGAAGATCCGCATGGCAGGCGGAAAAACGGCGGGCTCTGTCTCCTCCAAGACCTCCTTCGTGGTGGCAGGCGAGGCGGCAGGATCCAAGCTGACCAAGGCAAATCAGCTTGGCGTTCCCGTGATTGACGAAGAGACGCTGCTCTCTATGCTGGAGAGACGGAGCGCATCCCCCGTATGAAATTTCGTCATGAAATGAGCGGGTTGCCAATATAGTATAAATAAAAAACAGTCCAAAAATGATGGACGGAACGGAGTATACCATGACCTACGTTGTGTCGAATTTGCACGGCAATTACGATAAATTTACCGAGCTTCTCAGAACCATCAGCTTCAAGGATTCGGATCTGATGTACGTTTTGGGAGACATCGTGGACTATGGAGATCAGTCCATGGAGCTGATCGAGGATCTGAGTATGCGCGTGAACGTGTATTCCATTGCAGGAGAGCACGATTATCGCGCGGCGAAGATGCTCACGGGCTTTGATAAAATGCTCAAAAGCGGATCCTCCCCCGACGCCGATTACATTGCCGAGATGACGGCGTGGATGCAGGAGGGGGGAAAGGAGACGCTGGAGGGCTTCCGCGCGCTGGACGAGGAGCAACGCGAGGGCGTTTTGGATTATTTGTGCGATCTTGCGCTCTTTGAGGAGGCGACGGTCAAGGGCAAGAATTACCTGATGGTGCACGCGGGCATCGCCGATTATTCGCCCGATGGTGATCTGGAGGACTATCTCCCCGAGGATTTCTTCACAGAGCCTCTTGACGCGAAGACCGCTTTGATGGAGGACACCGTTCTGATCGTGGGACATCAGCCCACGGGGAGCGGCAAGATCACCTACGGTGAGGGCAGTATCTTCATTGACTGCGGTGTGATGAACGGAGGCAAGCTTGGCTGCCTGTGTTTGGAAAACGGAGAGGAATTTTATATTTGATGCAGAAGAATGAGTTGATCCGCGTCCGCATCACCGACGTGAACAATCTGGGATGCGGCGTGGGACATTTGGAAAACGCGGGAGCGGATACGGGAAAGACGGTGTTCGTGAGAGGTGGCGTGACGGGAGATTGGCTCGAGGCAAAGGTCATCAAGGTGACGGGCAGCTATCTCGTGGCGCGTCCCGAGCGCGTGATTGAGCCCTCCCCCCACCGCACCGAGGAGGATCTATGCACCGCCGCCATTGGATGCGGCGGATGCGCCTACCGACACCTTACATATGAGCATGAATTAGAGCTCAAGCGTCGGTATGTGGAGAACGCCTTCAAAAAGGTGCGCCTCCACGACGTTGTGGTAGAGCCCGTGCGGCACACCGAGTCGATCGTGGGATATCGCAACAAGGCGCAGTACCCCGTGCAAAAGGGGAAGGACGGAAGGCTTGTGGCGGGATTTTACGCCAATTCCTCCCACCGCATCGTGCCGGCGGATCATTGCCGCCTTCAGCCAGCGGTCTTTGGAGAGATCGTTTCGTTCGTGTGCGAATTTGCAGACCGTCACGGCATTTCTGCTTATGACGAGGTGACGGGAAAGGGACTTTTGCGGCACATCTATCTGCGCATTGGCGCGCGCACGGGAGAGATCATGGTCTGCCTCGTGCTGACGAAAGACAAGCTTCCTGCCGAGCAGGAGTGGATCCGCGAGATGTGCGCGCGGTTTCCCGAGGTGCGCTCCTTTATGCTTAATATTAATTCCGAGAACACCAACGTGGTGTTGGGAGAACGGTATCGTCTGCTTTGGGGCGAGGAATGGATCGAGGATATCCTCTGCGGACTTCGTTTTCGCATCACGCCCCAGTCCTTCTATCAGGTCAATCACGATGCGTGCGAGCTTCTCTACGGACTGGCGAAGGAGCGCGCGGCTCTGACGGGTGAGGAGCTTTTGCTCGACCTCTATTGCGGTATTGGAAGCATCGGTCTTTCCATGGCGAGAGAGGCAGGAGAGGTGCTCGGCATGGAGATCGTGGAGCGCGCGGCAAGGAGCGCGACCGAGAATGCAGAGCGCAACGGCATCACCAACGCGTCCTTCTTCTGCGGCGATGCATCCGACCCACAGGGGCTGCTCAAGCGCGCGGCAGAGGAGAAGGGAAGTCTGTCAGGTGCGGTCGTGGTGATCGACCCGCCGCGAAAGGGCACGACGCCTGAACTCATCCAAGGGATCGCCGCGCACGGCGTCCCGCGAGTGGTGTACGTCTCCTGTAACCCCGACACGCTCGCAAGAGATTGCGCGACGTTCGCGGAATTGGGGTATGAAATTGGTGTTGTAACGCCGGTGGATTTGTTCCCGAGGACGGGGCACGTCGAAAGTGTCGTTTGTCTGTCACGAAAATAAGCGATTTTGACCCTAAAATGGGCATTTTCAGCCTTTTTGAGTGAAATTTACAAAAAACTGTGTTCAAAAACAAAAAATGCCCCAATTTTGCAGTGGGACAAATGTGAGTTTTGAGCAAAGCTCGAAAATACAATTTACAGCAGTTTGGTACAACATATCGAAGACATTAGGAGAAATTTATGATTTGGTTAATATCTGCCAATGCATCTGTATATGACCATTATTCGTCATTTATGAAAAATGGATATATCGATTGGCATCAAACAGCGAAATATAAAATAGGTGATACCGTTTACATTTATTGTACCAAGCCTGTTCAAATGATTAGATATAAAGCGGTGGTTACCGCCATAAATATGGCTTTTGATGAAATCACAGATGACAAAGAATTTTGGAAAGATATAGAGCAGTACGAGAAAGCAAAAAAAGATAAGTATTGCCGTCTCGTGCTATTGAACGAAATATATAACGAAGGGTTATCTTTGCCGTTTTTAATCGAAAATGGTCTGTCGTGTGCTCCGCAAGGACCGCAGAAAGTATCCGTTGAGTTGAGCGATTATATATCGCGTATGCTTAATGAAAATGAAAACATTTTACTTGAGAGCACCGTTGACGAATATGGCGAGGGAAAACGGCAGTTAAAACAACACATAGTTCGTGAGCGAAACCCGATGCTTGTGCAAGCGGCGAAAAAGAAATTCAAGCAAGAGCATAGCGGAAAACTCTTTTGTGAAATTTGCGGATTTGATTTCTTTTCAACCTATGGTGACATAGGAGAAGATTATATTGAAGTACACCACAAAAAGCCAATTTCTAAAATGAAAGAGGGAGAGAAAACAAACCTTAAAGATGTTGCTGTTGTTTGTGCCAATTGTCATCGTATGATACATAGAAAAAAACCTTGGCTAACAATTGAACAAATCAAAAAAAGCATAAGAAGGTAAAACATATATGAAATATAATAAGCTTGCGTTGTTTTATTCATCTGTTTTTTCGTTTATATCGCTTGTATGTTATACGTGTTTTGAATATGTTTGTTGCATATATAATCCTTGGATTTCAAATATTTCTTTAGCTCTTTTCGGTAGTTCAGCTTTAATTATTGCGACTTCTATAATTGGATATCTAGTTGAAAAAAACAACTCTAGAAATGAGATTATACATTGTACTTGCGAATTAGGATTCGGTATTGATATTTTATCCGAACTAGGTGGCAACAATGAATTATCAAGGAAAGCAACATCTAAAATTGTAGAGGTAGCATGCAACAAAGCGACCGACTTAAGGAATGCACTAAAAACTTATTATGATGGTTGTATTTTGAAAGATTCATCTCTCAAAACTTTAATAAATGACGATTTGTATAAATACTATTTCGACTTATCGAAACTTATTTCTTATACATCATATCCAAACGCAAAAAATGACGTGATAAGTTTTCATTTTGAGGAATTACTTAAAAGAAGCGGATTGATATCGGATAAAATTGTATTGTGGATGAAATCAAAAAAATTCACTTTAGGCGAAGATTTTGATTTTGGAGATGACTTTATACAAAAATACGAGAATGAAATTAATGGGAGTAAATAAATGACTGATATGTTCCCAATTACTAACTAAAAATGAGGAACGCAGAATTAAAATAGTTATTTTAAGGGATAAATGTTACTTTCCAACCCTATAAAATATACCTTTTGGCTTTACAACCCCCGTTTTTGGAACAAAAATATACCTTTTGTACTCTTGACCCACGTTGAAAGTGTCGTGTGTTTGACACGCACCTTTGATGCAACCCAAAATTGAAACCCCAAAATAAAAATACATAAAGAAAGAGGTTTGAGACTATGAGACTGATCCGAAGAATTTTCAGAAAGATTTTGTTCAAGGTACTTCTGACGGTGCTGGCGTTGGCTGTTCTGGCGGTTGCCTTCCTCAACGTCGCGAAGTTTGTGATCTATCCCCAGTATTACTTCATCAGAGGCAACGTTTGCACCAATCCCGGACTGGGAGACGGCTTCGTTTGCCAAGGAATTGCCGCGCATGAAGAGAATGGCGTCATTTTGGTGTCGGGCTACATGAAGAACCATTCCGCCTCCAGAATCTACGTGACCAATATGGAAAACGAGTCCTACTACGTTAGCCTCAAGCAGGGCGGTGAGGACTTCACCGGTCATGCGGGCGGCATTGCGACCACGGGCGGCACGGTCTACATTGCAAGCGAGGGCAAGGTGTTTGCGTTTTCGCTGGAGAGCGTATTGAATGCAACGTCGGGGGACGAGCTTGATATCGGAGAGGGCATTGCGGTCAACAATCAGGCGGATTTTGCCTATACCGATGACACCTATCTCTACGTTGGAGAGTTTCACGACGGTGAAAAGTACAACATCGAGGGACACGAGAACGAGACTGCCGAGGGCACGCACTATGCGATCTGCTCGGTCTACGCGCCGGACGATCTGACAACTCCCGTCAAGGTTTATTCCGTTCGTAACAAGGTGCAGGGCATCTGCTTTACCCCCGACGGCAAGGTCGTGATGTCTACCTCCTACGGTCTGAACGATTCCGTTTACTACGTTTACCTGCTGGAGAATGCCACCGATTCGGGTACGACCTTTGATGGTGCACCCCTCTACTACCTCGATCAGCTTGCGCACGAGTTCAACGGACCTGCCATGAGCGAGGGACTGGACTACAGAGACGGCAAGGTGATCACCATGAGCGAAAGCGCGTCCAATAAGTACTTGTTTGGCAAATTATTCTTCGCAAATAAGATCGTAGAACTGGATTTTGACAAAATTAAGTAAAAAAATTTATCTTTTTCCGTCCAAGTGCTTGCTTTTTTCTATAAAATATGTTATTCTATATAGGAAGTAGAATAATGTGACCATTGTGTTTGCAGTATAAAGGAGAAGGACCTATGTGTTGTAAGAATTCTGACAACCAGAATCGTGTGAACGGTTCTGCCAAGAAAAAAGAAGCGGTCAAGGATTTGATCCTGTTTTTTGGCGCGCTTGTCAAGGCATCCGTTGAGGGGGTCGTTGAATTCTGGGGAAAAGGAACGGCTGAAGCTCAGCCCTCTGCCGAGCCCGTTTACGGCACCGACGTCGGCGCCGACGATCGCCTTTACGTGGAGATCGAGGAGCTGCCGGTGTACGAGGAGCCTGCGTGCGCGCCGACCTCAAGAGAACTGAAGGCGCAGATGAAGACGCTGCGACGCGAGGAAAAGCTTGCAAGAAAAGAGGAAAAGCGCGAGCTGAAGGCGGCAAAGAAGGAAGCAAAACTTCTCAAAAAGCAGGAAAACCGGCTGAAAAAAGAAGAGAAGAAGCAGAGAAACTGTGAAAAGAAGCTGGCAAAGCAGGAGAAGAAGGAGCCCA
>JAZSBJ010000074.1:0-12236 GCA_045602305.1 Eubacteriales bacterium
GTATTGCTTTTTGCGCTTCGTCACCTCGCCCGCCGACCTCTCGCGCAGGTACGGTGTCCCGCTTTCCAAGCTCCAAGAGCAGGCAGAGGCGGGCGACGACCCCGACACGGTGGAGCTGGTGCTTGCCTTTTGGCGCAACGACGAGGGGTACGTCTGTGCCTTTGCCTTTTCGGGCGACGCCGTTCTCTTTGACGTTGAGGACTACTACGCCCGTAAGGGAGAGGTGTGCCGTCGGTGCAAAAAGCCGCGCGCCCTTTGCGGATGCACCCATCCGCACCTTGAGAGTGCCTCGGAAGAACACGAGTATTTGACCGAGGAAATTACCCTCTCCGACGGACGCGTTTTGCCCGCCGCTTCCCCCGTTGTCGATGAAAACGGCGTCCTCGTGGGCGAGGCACTCGCACCTACGGCGCTTCCCTATTACCGACCGCGCCGCTTCCCCATCGTCATCCGAAAGAACACCTCGGAGGAAAAGTCGCTCTACGGGCAATCGGATTGCGAATTTATCCGTCCGCAACAGCAACAGATCAACAAGATCGAGAGCCGTATTTTAGAAAAGCTGATGCGCTCGGGTGTGACACCCATTCTCCCCGACGACGCGGAAATGACGCTCGATAACTCCATCTTCGGGCAGATCATCAAGCTCCGCACGGGCGACGAAAAGGAGCGCTACGGCATTCTCGACACCACCCCGTCGATTGCACAAGACATTACCCAATCCGACCGCCTTTACGAGCACGCCAAGCGCATTCTCGGCATCACGGACACCTATCTCGGCATCTCCGACGCATCTGCCCAATCGGGCTATGCCAAGCAGGTGCAGGTGGAGCAGGCGGCAGGACGCCTTGAATCCAAGCGCAAGATGAAGCAGACCGCCTACGCGGAGCTTGACCGCATTCTTTTCGAATACCATCTCGCGTATGCGGACGAGAGCCGCCCCATCTCCTACAAGGACGCCTTTGGCAAGCAGAAAAACGCGATATTCAACCGCTACGACTTTATCGTATACCGTCCTGAAACGGGGAAATACGAATATAACGACGATTTTCTGTTTTCCGTGGACCTTGGCGGCGGTGTGGAGCAAAGGCGCGAGGAGCTTTGGAAGAGAAATCTTGAGAACCTCACCGCAGGGACGCTGGGCGATCCCTCGGACCCTGCAACGCTTTTGCATTATTGGCTCTCGCAGGAGCGCGCACATTACCCCTACGCCAAGGAGAACGTGGAATACTTCCGCGCTCGCATCAAGGAGAGTGAGGAGAAAGGAGAAGAGTATGGCGAAGCTCAAGAGTTTTATCGAGAACTATCTCAAAAATCAAAAAATATCGGACTATGAGGGCTGGCTTGCGTTATACGGCAAGGACGCTGAGGGCGCCTACCGCAAGGAGCGAGCCGAGGCGGACAACGCCTACGCCTCAGCCCGTGCAGAGCACGGCTCCCGCGCCTCTGCCCTTTACGAAAAGGGGCTTTCGGGAAGCGGGTACAGTGACTTTTTGAACCACGCGGCGTACGCGAAGCGACAGTCGTCCTTCGACGCGGCGCAGAAAAAGCAGACCGCGACCCAAGAGGAAAACCGCAAGGGATATCTTTCTTATCTGAACGGCATCGCGGAAGAAGCGGCTGCCGAGGAAGAAAAGAAAAAGACCGAGGAAGACAAGATCTTCTCCGATCTTCTTGACCAAAGGCTCCTTGACGAGGGATCTGCCATCAACTATCTCACCTCGCGCGGCGTGAGCGACGAGCGCGCCGCGGCACTGGCGGAAGAGAGCCTTTCTATTCTGCGCGGAAGTGAAAAATACATCTCCGAGGTGATCTCCAAGGCGACGAGCGCGAAAATGAATTACCACAGCGCCTACAAGTACGCCATCGCCAAGGGGCTGACCGAGGACGTTGCAAGAAACGTCGCGACCGTCGCGTCCTTCTACGTTTCCCAGCGCCAAAGCAACCTATACCGATACTATTAAATTCCAAACGAAAGGAACCTTTTATGAAAAAGAACGATCTTCGCGTAAATCCCTACGCCACCAACAAGGGCGGCAAGATCCAGTCCCTGAACAACCCTGCCGCCAACGACCCGCGCGCCACCGTCACGAAGGGTGACGACCTGCGCAGAAAGTAAGAGGCGACTATGCAAGAGGAGCTTTTAGAGCAAGAAGGCGTCCTTGACGCCGCCGCGGAAGCGGACGCGCCCCAAGAGGAAGCGATCGACGACCATCCCGCGGACGAGCCCCACGAGCCAACGGAGCAAGAGGAGATGCCAAAGGAGGAAGCGATCGACTACGCCCGTCTTGCCGCACAGGATCTCGCAGAGATCAAGCGGTTAGACCCCGCCTACGCCCCTGCCTCTCATCTCGGCGAGCTTCCCTTTGCCCGTCGCTTTGCCGAGCTTCGCGACCTTGGGCTTTCGGTCAAGGAAGCGCTTGCCGCCGCCGCACCGCGCTTTGATACGTACGACGGACGCGCCCATCTGCGCGCCGTTGCGCCGCGCGGCACGAGAGCCCCCGAGGGGTCGCTTGACCGCGACCGTATGAAGGAAGCAAAGATGCTCTTCTCGGGGCTCTCCGAGGCTGAGATCAACGCCCTTTACAGACGCGTATCCCGCAAAAACAACGATTAAAAAACGGAAAGGATAACCCTATGTTTCATTTGATTAAGATTTTAAGCGGACGCATCGGCGTCCCCGAGCCCGAGCGCATTGCGCTTGAGAGCGAAGTTACCGTAAAGTACGGTACTCCCGTCATCATCAAGGACGGCGCGCTTGAGGCGGCGTCCGCCACGTCTACCGCACTGCCCACCCACCTCATTCTTAAGGACAGCGCAGGCAAGGAGATCCTCGCTTGCCGCATCTCCCCCGAGATGATCTTTGAGGTGCCTGCGGCGGCGGCTCCCACCGCGATGAAGGTGGGAAGCGAGTATTTGCTCGGCGCGAACGGCACCGTTTCGGCGACCGCCGTTTCCTCGGGCAAAAGAGGTGCCGTGCTTGTTGACAAGAGTGGTGCCAAGGAAGCGGGCGACAATCTGCTCGTTTGCTTTAGATAACGAAAAGCGTACAAGAAAGGAAGAAAATTATGTCTATTATTTATTCTGAAAACAGCGGCTTTTCCAACGCCGCCATCGGCAAGCTCGAAACTCCCATCAAGATGGTCATTGAGCACGAGAGCGATCTGCAAACCAAAAGAGGCGGTATTTGCGACTGGCTCTTTAACGTAGAGCGCTCCTCGAAGTTCGGTGAAACCATCATCGGACAGAACGAGTTTGGCGTGTTCGCCGCCGCCGAAGAAGGGGCGGGTGCCGAGAACGACTCGATGGAAGAAACCTATCGCAAGTTCATCGAGCACATCCAGTTTATGAAGGAGTTTACCATCACCGCACAGATGATGGAGGACGCAAACTACGGCGTTGCCGCCGACGCGCGCAGACGCGCAGAAAACTTCACCCGCGCCTATTACAAGACGATGCACAAGATCTGCGAATACGCCCTCGCACACGGCACCGAAAAGGAAGGCGTCTTCGCCAAGGCGAAGCTCGACCTCACTGCACCCGACGGCGAGCCTCTCTTCTCTTCCGCACATAGCTGGGGCGGTAGAAGAGCCAACGGCACGCAGAGCAACTATTTCTACGGTGACATCTTCCGTAGCGGCACGGGCGACACGCGCGCGGCATCCACTGCGGCGTTTGAAGCGTCGCTTGGCGAGCTTGCTGCAAAGATCCGTAATATGAAGGATGAAAACGGTGAGATCCTCGGCTACACCGCCGACACCATCATTCTCCCCGGCAACCGTCCCCTCGCGGAGTCCATCGTCAAGAAGGTATGCGGCTCCGAGGGCGCGCTCGGCAACGGCTACAACGACATCAACCTGCAATACGGCAACTGGAACATCGTCGTGATGCCCGACTGGCAGACCGAGGACGACCGCCTGCTCGTGATGTCGAGCGAGGCAAACAAAAACCTCTCGGGCAATATGTTCTTCAACCGCGTGCCCCTCACCGTTTCCAACTGGGTGGACAACCACACGGGCAACTACATTTGGAACGGCAGATGCCGTTTCGGCGTCGGCTTCGGCAGCTACAAGCACATTCTGCTTGCCGTCGATTCCGAGAGCGCCGTCGAGAACGCCACTAAAATGTAAAGGATCGTTTACGCTATGACAGGAAAAGAGCTTTATACAACCGTGGCGCAAATGGGCTTTGCCAGAACGCTTGACACGGGCGAGGCGTATTTTTACCGTGCGGCAAACCTCTCGATTGCCCGCATTGCAAGACGCTTTCCCGTCATCGCCCATTACCCGCTTCCCTATACGAACGGGGAAAAGACCGCCGTCTTTGACATTCCTGCGCTGGTTTGCGATTTCGCGGGCTTCCCGCGCGAGGCGGTCTTTGCGGACGGCGTTCCCCTCAAAGAGGGACGCGACTATCGCATTGAAAACGGCTCCGTGCATCTTGCACGGGGTCTTGCGGGGGCGTTCACCGTCCGCTATCTGCACCGTCCAAGAAGCATCACGCCCGACACGATGGACGAGTGCGTCGACCTGCCGCCCTACGCCGAGAGCCTGCTTCCCCCGCTTTGTGCGTCCTACCTGTGGTTAGACGACCGCGGCGAGCTTGCCACCCATTACCTAGCCCTCTACCGCACGGAAGCGGAAGAGCTTGCCGCCACCCTCAACCGCCACGGTGCGGTGGTGTTATCCTTTACAGATGGGTGGGATAAGGGCTGATGGCAAAAAACTATTTTACGGATTACACCTATCACCGCCATTTCAGCGCCCTGCGCGGTGTGGATTTTTCGTCCGATCCCTCTGAGGTATCGCACTCCCACTTCACGCTTCTTGAAAATATGTGGTGCGACCCCGTGACGCTTGACGGCGTTGCGACCGAGGTGTTTCCCGGCTACCGCACCTTTGCGCGCTTTAACACCCCCATCTACGGCATTTACCGCCATCGCGTTGCGGGCGAGGATTACCTCATCGTCCATTCGGGAAGCAGTCTTTACCGCTTCCCCGAGCGTTTACGGAATTTCGAGCGCACGCTTGACCTCATCACGGCCCTGCCCGTCACCGTGGCAAGCAAAGAGGGATGCGCCTTTTCCTACGGCGAGAGTCTCTGCTTGCTGATCGGCGGGGACTTTCTTATGGTAGACAAGGACGGCAAGGTGCATACGCTCGACGAGGAAGAAAGCCTTGCCTACGCTCCTACGACCTATTTCAACGGAGCGCTTTACGAGCAAAGGAATCTCCTTTCGGACCGCGTGCGCCTCACCTTTAGCGCGGACGGTCCGTACACGGAAACGGTGGGCGAGGAAGGGCTCGTGTTCACGGTCTTTAGCGAAACGGAAAAAAGCTGCTCCGTATGCATTGCGGACAAGTACCGAAACGCGGGCGCCGTGAAAATTCCCGACACCGCCATCATCGGCGGCGAGCGCTACACGGTAAAACGCATCGCTTCGGGCGGCTTTGCCAATATGACGGGGCTTGCCTCGATCACCCTGCCCTCTACCATTTCGATCATCAGCTCGGGGGCGTTTCTTGGGGATTCTGCGCTCACCTCGCTCTCCCTCTCGGACGGACTGACCCAGATCGGTGCCGAGGCGTTTTACGGTTGTCTTTCGCTTGAGAAGCTCTACCTTGGCGGGAGTGCGCTCACGAGAATCGGAGAAGACGCCTTTACCTTTTGTCTTTCCTTAAAAGAGGTGCGCTACGGGGGAAGCAGCACCGAGTTTTCCGCAATCACGATGGACGGGGAAAGCACCCTAAGTACGATGGGCGTGAGCATTCTCTACGAGAACGCCGTCCCCTACGACAGCACCGCCGTCTTTTGCCGCTATCCGCTAAACGAGCCCTGCCTTTCCCTAGAAGAGGTGACGCTCGACGGCGTTACGCTCGAAGAAAATTTCGTTGTGATCGGAGAAGACGGCGTGCGCTACGAGGCGATCCAAAAGGACGGCTTCATCACTCACGTGGAGCTGACCGCGACCTCAAACGCGGCACTCGCGGGCAAACGCCTGACCGTTACCGCACGCGTTTCACCCGTTCGGTTTTCTCTCCCACAGGGGAAAACGCCCTTTGGAGAAGAGGGCAAGCGCGCTCTTTGCGGCTGCACGAGGGTATGCAAATACGACGGCAGAGTCTTCTTTACGGGCAACCCTCTCTTTCCCAACACCGTCTTTTATTCCGCGCTCGACGAAACGGGCGTCAACAACCCCTTTTACATCGGGTGCCTAAACTATTTCAACGACGGCACGGGCTCGGTTGCCAATCGCGGCTTTTTGGTCACGGGGGGACTGCTTGCCGTCTTAAAGGCGGACGAGGGGGGCGAGGGAGAGATCTTTTTCCACGCACCCCAAAGCACCGAGGAGAATTTTCTTCCGCGCATTTATCCCAGCGTCGCCACCGCCCAGGGCGTGGGGCTTGCGGGGTCTGCCGTTTCCTTTGGGGACGAGGCGGTGTTTCTCGGCAAGGACGGGCTCTTTGCCCTAGAGCGTTGCCAAAACGAGAGCGAGAGAGTGCTATCGCCGCGCTCCACCGCTGTCAATCTCCGCCTTTTGCGGGAACGGCTGGAGAAGGCAAAAATGGCGGTATTTGAGGGACTCCTTTACCTGCTTTGCGACGGGAAGGTCTATCTTGCCGACAAGCGCCGCCGCACCCAACACGCAGGCGGCAGTCAAGAATACGAATGGTATTTCCTTTCGGGCATCGGCTCTTACGCGGGAGATCTGCCCGTCTATCGCTATACCGCTTATCTGCCGCCCACGGCAGGCGAGCTTTCGCTCTCCGTCCACCCCGCCGTCGGGGAGAAGGCTGAGGGGGAGATCTTTTCCGCGACCCTCTCCGACGGAAGCTACATCTATTACGCGGAAAACGCAGACGGACGCTTCCCCGTAGATACGGACGGCGAGCGTACGGGGGGCATCTTTTCCCCCGCGCAGTGCCTTTGTGCAACGGACGAGGCGCTCTACTTCGGCACGGTGGGCGGCGTCCTCGGATGCTTGAACACAGACAAGCGCGGCAAGGCGTTATACCGTCCAATGCAAAGCGAGCTTTACACTACAACGAATACGGGAAAGTATTTGCCGTTAAACGGAAAAATTTTCTCCCTCTTCAGCGAGGATATGGTGGAAGAGCGAAGCGTCTTTCGCAAGGTAGGAAGCACCTTTGAGCCTGCGGGAAGCGCCACGGTATACTGTGACGGGAATCTTGGCGTGCTTGCCGAGCCCATTGGAGAGAGCGAAACGAGGAACCGCGTACACCGCTACTATTACTCCTACGCGGGGCACGCCTATGACGCCGTTTGCGCGCTCGCAACGGATGACGGGGGCTTCCCTCACCGCGCCAAGGATACCCTGCCCCTCTCGGCGGCACTCAAGCTAAAAACGCCCGAGGGATCGAAGATCTCCGTCTTCGTACGCACCGACCGCCATCCCTTCGTCCTTTGCGACAGGATCGCCGCTACAAACGCCGACGCGGGCGACACGGATTTTTCGGCGTTTGACTTCCATACAGACAGCTTCGCCACCGTTCCCCTGCGCGAAAAGGAGCGCGGATGGTGCTACAAGCAATATCTCTTCCAAAGCGAGATCTTCCGTGCCCCCTTCGGCATCTTTTCGCTTTCCTATTCCTTCCGCCCGTCGGGAAGGATCAAGCCATAAATCAAAGAGGAAGCGGGAATTTCCCGCTTCCTCGAAAGGAGAACTATGTCCATTCAAAAAATTACACAAACCGACATTGACACAAACGGCGTAAAAAGTCTGCCGAGCCGCCCCTCTGCCCCCACGCTGTACAGCGGAAAGGCACTCACCGCGGGAGAGCTTAAGGAAGCCTTTGACCGTCTTCCCACCCTCATCGCCGAGCGCTTTAACGCGCTCTTGGAATCGACGGGGCTCTTTGACGCAGAAACGCCCGCCGACACCCTCGCGGAGCTGATTGCGACGGGCATCGCACCCGCCCATTCGCTCAAAACCTTTTTCGAGGACGTAAAGAACGGCAACCTCGCGCTCTACCTTACGGCGGGCACGGGAAAATCGCTCGCCGAGGTGCTAAACGACCTCGCGACGGGCATCTCGCAAATCCAAGAGGCGTTTTCCGTTTCCGTTACGGGAGAGGGGGATGTTTTAACGGATGCCGAGATGCGCGGCACGCACTTAACGCTCCACCGCGGTATCTCGTCCGAGGCGATCCTAAAGGACGCCAAGGCGTACGCCGACGCGCGCGTTTCCAACCTTGAAAACGCGGCAAAGGATATCCTCTTCACGTATCCCACCGAAACGATGCTTGAAAGCTACCATCAGGTGTCCGAGGATACCTTGGAAAACGCGGCGCTGCTTTCCTTGGGAGCTGTTCCGCCCTTGCGGGAGAACTATCTTCCCGAGCCCATTCTTTCGACCTACAGAGGCTCGTCCCTCACCGTCGCTTGGGATGCCCAAAAGGGCGAGCTTGTGTTAAACGGTACGCTCCGCGCGGCGGATTCTCCCGTGCGACTTGCGCCCTTTGAAGCGTCCATCCCTCACAAATATATAATGCTCACTTCCTTTTACCGTTCGGGCACCGTCAGCACGCAAAAGGCGAAGTTCTCGGTCATCACCGATAGCGGGAGTGCCATCTCCGTTCCCCTCACCCAAGCGGACGCGCTAGAATACGCACCCCCGAACAGCAACCTCTTTTCTCACCTGGAATTGTCCACGACGGCAGACACCGTGTTTGAGGATTACCGCTTCAATCTTCTTCTCGCGAAGGAGCACTATTCTCGCATAGAGCATATTCCCTATTGCTCGCGCTTCGACTTCAAGCTGCCCAAAATGCTGGTTTCCCAGACGGCAAACCTTTGGGATAAGGGTCCTATCAGCGGCGACGGCTACGTGTCGTTTTCCATTCCCACAGCGCCCAAGAACGCACAATATATGTTCGGCGTCTTAGCAAGACCGAGCGCCCCTTCCTCAAGGCCCTATTGCTTGCTTGAGGTCTATGCGGGCGACGAGGTGATCTTCTCGAACAAGCTGATGGCTACGCGCTTTTCCTATTGCACTTTTGACCCTACGAGTCCCATCACCGAGGTGCGCGTTTACGCGGCGGAAACCCCCGCAAAAAGCGTAGGACAAAGCGTCGCCTTGGATAAGATCTACCTCGGCTTCATTGATTATTGGGACACGGTGGACACCCTAAACTACACCGAAAGCGTGCGAAACGAGGTCGTTTTCCCCGAATCGCTCTCCCGCTTTGCTCCTCTTTTCGTCGGCATAGACGAGCAAAAGTGCAACTATTTCAACCTTGAAATCGGCGTGTTTTTTGAGAACACTGCACTCCTCACGCTTGACGGATCCCTGAATTTTGAAAAGGATACGAGCGAAACGGGACGCTTCTCTGCTCCCTTTGCAACGCCCGCCGATCTCATAAGTAAAAACCTTTATCTGCCCTCTGCGCTCTTTGGCGCACCGTCGGGCGGTGTCTACGACGAGTGCGTTTGGTTTACCGAGGACCGCGTTTTCGTGCAAAGCGAGCTTTTTGCGGGCTTGAGCGCCGCAGAGGTAAAGCAGTTTTTTGCTTTTTTCCCCATTGAGGTGGTATACGCCTTAGCGTCCATAACGCGCCACAGCCTCTTGACGGACGAAGCATCGCTTTGGGAGCCGCCCATTTTGCGCGTTGCCCCACTCTCCTACGTTTATTTTTCAAACGACGGGGACGACACACAGCGCGTCTTTGCCAAGATCCAATACCAGATCAAAGAAACTTAAGGAGAAGCTATGACCAAAACCGAACGAACCCTAGCAAAATTAAACGGTACGCTGGATGCAGAGTACGGCGCCGCCGTCAACCGAAAGATCCGTACAAAATACGCGCTTTCGGCAGAGCTTGCCCTGCTCCGACAAAAGGAAAAGGATCCCGAAGCCTTCGCCGCCTACGACGCCTTTGCCGAGGAATGCAAAAAAGAGGCACGGCGCGAGATCCTCGGAGAGGGGGTGGAAGCGTGACGCTTCTCTTTGACGGAAAAAACGCCTTTTTCGCGGAGCGCGAGCAGACCTCTCTTAAGGGGCTTGTGATCCATCTGCCCAAGAACGCTTCCCTCTTTGTCAACGGCGTATGCTATTTCCCGACGAACGGGGCAGTGCATCTTCCGCAAAACGCCGTGCGACGGGGAGAAAACGCCCTCGCCTTGCGTATCGAAAACCGCATTTTCCCCACCGAGGGACTTTATTTTGACGAGGACGGCGTCATTCCCGTGGGCTTCGACGCCGCCCCCATCCTTCTGCGTCAAAACGAGCGCATCACCGCCCTCGAAGAAAAGTTCGCCGCCCTAGACGCCCGCGTGGTCCGTCTTGAAAAAAAGGCGGTCGCGCGTATGCTGTTTTCCTAATTTCCATCTTGATTTTTAAAAGGAGATACTTATGAAAAAAATCATCACACTTATTTGTGTATTCCTCGTGCTTCTTTCGTTGCTCCTTCTTCCCGCGCACGCTGCGGAAGCGGCAGAAGCAGGCGCGCCGAGCGGCTCATTCACGGAAACGCTCTCCGCCTTTTTCTCCGAGAACGCAAGCACGCTTCTCAGCGTTTTGACCCTCATCGGCTCTCTGCTCGTCGCCTTTTTCTACAAGACGGGGCTCTTGCCGATGCTTCGTTCTGGGCTTTCTGCGCTGGGTGAGCTTCTCGGAAAAAGCCGCGACCTCACCGAATCCTTTACGAAGGAAGCGAGCGAAAAATTCTCTCGCATTGAGGAAGCCACGCGCCCCGTTTTGACCTCGCTGAAAGAAGGCGAAGCGGCACTCCATTCCTTAGAAGAGCGCCTCGCGGGACTGGAAGAAGCGCTCCACAAAAGCGAAAAGGAGCGCCGTGCCACCGCCGAGGTGCTTCGCACCGAAACCGAGCTTTTTTATGAAATGCTCGCATCCGTCAACCTTCCTGAGGCGCAAAAGGAAAGTATGACCGAAAGCTATTACCGCTTAAAGCGGTTTTTGGAGGCAGAGGAATGAAGATCCTTTTGCGCTTTTTGGGAACGGCGCTCTGCGTCGTTCCGCCCGCCGCGGCAACGCTCGAATTTTTTCCCCTTTGGCTCTCGGACGGAAAGAGCGCCCTCTCCGCCCTCTCGCTCACACTGCTTTTGCTTTCCGCGCTTCCCCTCTTCCGTATCGTGAAGCGCCACCTGCGATCCCCCTCTCTTTGGATGCTCTGGCTTTTGCTTTGGGTGGCGCTCACGGTGCTTCTTCCCATCGCCGCCGCCATTAAGACCATCGCCCTCGTTTCCTTTCCGACGGGCTTTTTAGGTGCTGTCTGCTTCCGTCTTGCGGGAAAGCGCAAGACGGAGAAGTAAAGGGGGAGATCCACTATGGAGCAAGGCTTTCTTTTGTCCCCGCAAAAGAAAAAGGAGAGCTATAAAAACCTGCTCTCCTATCTTGGTGTGTTTGCGGGCGTTGCAACGGTATTCATCTTCTCGGCGCTCTTTTTCACCGACGTTTCCTTTTCCGCCGCAGGGACCGTTTCCTTCTCGCTCTCCTTTCTTCTCCTTTTCGTTTCGGCGTATATGATGTACGCATCCTTTTTTGAAACGGGACGGGGGCTCAGCGAGCGAGAGGAAGGCTATACGGCACTTCTTGCACGCCGCGACGGGCTGTTTGCGCGCTTGCATACCGAGGGCTCACAAGAACAGCTTTCGCTCTTTTGCAAGCGGATAAGCCTTGAGGAAACGAAACGGGAGCGCGAGCATCTTTTGCATCTCTACTTCACGAGCGAGGAAGAGGTCGCCGCGTGGGAAGCGAAGCCCAAGGGAGAGCGCACAAGGCGGGAAAGGCGCTGTCTTTCTGCCTTAGCAAGACAAAGGGCGGTGTCCATCACGCCGCGTGCGCTCCTCTCGGAGCGTCCCGTTTCCGCGCACCGCGCACCGCTTTCCACCTCGCCCGAGCGCTCTCGCCTTCGCCGCACCCTCGTTTTTCTTTTGCCGCTTGCCCTCTTCACCGTGCTTTCGGTGTCCGTGGCGTGCGAGGTCATTTTAAACCCCTCGCCCGACGCCATCGTCGGCTATCTTCTCAAGCTCTTCACGCTGCTTCAAAGCGGCGTTAAGGGCTTCCGCGCGGGCATACAGCACGTTACCGAGGACAAATGCGAGTATATGCGCGACCAGTGCGAGCTTCTTGAGGAGTACTTCAAGTCGCTCGCCTAAAAAAGAACACCGCAGAGCTTCTGCGGTGTTTTTTATCTTCTTGGGTAGGTGTTCTTTTTCGCCTTTAAAACGGCGTATAGCGCAAGATAGGTTTCGTGGCG
>JAZSBJ010000075.1:0-7869 GCA_045602305.1 Eubacteriales bacterium
ACGCCCCCGTTTGCCACCGTAGCAACGGCGCAAAGCTGTCCTAAAACAGAAACCTTAAGTCGGATCGTGGCCATGTCGTTCTGTGAGCCGAGGAGTTGGCACCTTAACTTTTTCCTAAGACCGCTTGGCCTCCGACTTATCTTGAAAGGAAGAGAGCAGGTGCGGCGTCACAGAAACGCCCCCGTTTGCCACCGTAGCAACGGCGCAAAGCTGTCCTAAAACAGAAACCTTAAAGCGCTGCCCGAAGGAAGCGGTAGCAAGCTCCGTTGTGCCGAGCGAAGAAGGACTGTGGAAAAGTCCTAATGCTTCTCCCGGAAGATCGATCCCCGTTTTTTTGCCGTAGCCAAACGCCGTATAGTAGCTATAAAAGCGCTCGCTTCCCATACGCTCGGCAATCTGCATCATTACGGGGTTACAAGAGTGCATCAGCCCCTCTGCAAGCGTCAGCGAGCCGTGCCCGCCGTGCTTGTGGCAGGAGATGCGACACCCGCCCACCATATAGTAGCCGGGGCAGTGAAATCCGCTTTGGGGCGAAACGACCCCCGATTCCAGTGCCGCCGCTACGGTCACGATCTTAAAGGTGGAGCCGGGCTCATAGATCTCGCTCACCGCCTTGTTTGCCCACATCTTGTATAAAAGCTCGCCCCTTAATGCTTTGTATTCTTTCGATGCCGTATCAAGGGCTTGGCTTTTGAGCTTTTCCTCTGAGGCGGCGTCAAGAGTATAGGGATCGTTAAGATCAAAGCTCGGTGCCGTTGCCATTGCAAGGATCTCGCCGTTTTTTACGTTCATCACAACACCCGTGACGCGGTTCTTTGCGTCAGCGGCAAGCATTGCCGCTTCCAACTGATGCTCAAGCTCTCTTTGCATAAAGAGGTCGAGCGTTGTGACGAGGGTAAGTCCCTCTTCTGCCTCGATATAATCGGTGTATGCGTTTGGGAGCTTAATGCCCTGCGAATCGACTGATGCAAGGTATTTTCCGTCCGTACCCGAGAGAGGCCCGTTGTAATACGCCTCAAGCCCTGAAAGTCCTTGATTGTCGCTTCCCGTAAAGCCGAGTGTGTGCGCCGCAAGCGTGCCAAAGGGATAATAGCGCTCCGTCCCCGCTTCCGTGTGTATCATCGAGGAAAGTCCGTTTTCCTTGGCAAACAGCAAGACGCGCCGGACAGTTTCACGATCCGCGCTTTTGGTGATCGTTTGGTCTAGATAGGCACTCTTTTTTGCCTTCTTTAAAATGCTTTCGTAGGGAATAGACAAAATATCCGCAAGCCCGCGCGACACTGCCTCGTCATACGCTTTGCCGTCCCGCTTTTGGGCTTTTTTGATGTCGACGGGAGAAATGTATATGCGCCATACGGTGCGATTCGTAGCAAGCACGTTTCCGTTGCGGTCTAAGATCTCGCCGCGCTCGGCGGCAAGGGAAGAGCCTACGGTGATCTGGTTTAACACCTTGCCCGCATAAACGCCGTATTCTAAGATCTGCAAGCGAAACAAAAGAGCGAACAAAAGGAGAAGAATGATCCCAAATATGAAAACGAGAGCGTATCTGCGCTTGCGCGTCAGGCTCTCGGTATAAAGCATAGGATAGGTATTCTCGGTTTTCACGCCCAAAGCTCCCAAAATAAAAAATGCGACCGCGCGGTCGCAAAAAAATAGCAACCGCATAAGCAGTTGCTATATTCTATGGGGAGATTCGCGGAAATATGCTCAAAGGAGCTCCGCGATGCTTTCGTGTGCAAAGTAGAGCGTTCCGCCTTCCATCTCGGTGGAAATATAGGATTCGCTCGTCTGCTCATCCGCACCGGTCGCCAAAAAATTCTTTTGTACGCCCTCAAAGGAAGCACCGGAGAGGAAGAGGACACCCGTGATCAAAAGCGACATCGACACGGCGCCGAGGCTCTTGAGGCTAAAGAAAGCCTTTTTCATATAGTGGGATTCGGTGCGCTTCGCACGCGAAAAGTCCCTTTTGGAACGCTTTTTGCAGATGCCCGCTTCTATCGCCATTTTTTCGGCAATGGTGCCGTCTGCACAAAAACGCTCTTTCATCTTAGTGAAAAGAGGATTAAAGGACTCGTTGCTCTGAAGATAGGGAACGGAGTTGTTCATTGCGTTCATTCCTTTCGAATTTTACTTTTTTTCTGCCACGCGCAGCTTTGCGCTGCGGGAGCGAGGATTGACGGCAAGCTCTGCCGCAGAGGGAAGAATAGGCTTCTTGGTAAGAATTTCAATTTGAGGCTTGTGTCCGCAAACACAAACGGGGAAGTCCTTAGGACAGGTGCAAGCGCCGAGTGCGTCGCGGTAGGTTTCCTTCACGATGCGGTCTTCTAGGGATTGGAAGGAGATGAAGGCACACCGTCCGCCGGGCACTAAGTGCGAGATGGCGGCACGGACGGTAGGCTCGATGGCATCAAGCTCGCCGTTGACCTCAATGCGGATCGCTTGAAAGGTTCTTTTTGCAGGATGATGTCCACCCTCACGCGCAGAAGCGGGAATCGCGCTGCGGATGATGGAAACGAGCTGCTCGGTGGTTTGGATGGGCGCCTTTTGACGTTCTGCAACGATGCGGGAAGCGATGCGGGGCGCGAATTTTTCTTCTCCGTAATTCCAAAGGATCCTTTTGAGTGCTTCCTCGGAATAGGTGTTAACTACCTTTTCCGCATCAAGCGGTGCATCCTTATCCATACGCATATCAAGCGGCGCGTTGTGCTGGTAGGAAAAGCCGCGCGACGGTGTGTCAAATTGGTAAGAGGAGCAACCGAGGTCAGCGAGAACGCCGCCGAGGTTGTCAATACCCATCTGATCCAAAACCTCTCCCAAAGAAGAGAAGTTTGCGTGTACAAAGGTGATTTTATCCCGATAGTCGGCAAGGCGGCGCGTGGCTGCCTCGATCGCATCGCTATCTCTGTCAAAGCAGATAAGGCGCGAATCGGGTCCTAAACGCTTTGCAATTTCTAAGGAGTGTCCGCCGCCTCCCGTCGTACAGTCTACATAGGTATAACCGTTTCGAATGTTGAGGGCATCGATGCATTCATTTAAAAGAACAGAGTAGTGTGAGAATACAACCGTTTCCAAGTGGCTTCTCCTTTATAAACCGAGCTGACAGAAGAGATCTTCCATCTCGTGAAGGTCAAGCTCTGCTTCCTTGGCATCCCAAGCTGCCTCGTTCCAAACCTGAACGTGGTCGCCAATGCCGGCGATGACGGTGTTCTTGTCGATCTCCGCATAGGAGAGAAGGTTTGCGGGGACGAGGATTCGTCCGTGAGAATCTGCGGTGACCTGTGCCGTTTTGGAATAGATAAACTGCTTGATCTTTCCGACCTTGGAGTCGGGAAGTGTATTTAACTTTTCGGAAAACCGTTGCCACTCCGCTTCGGAATAGATCGCAAGGCATTTTTCCATAATCTTTCTCGTGATGTAAAAGGTTTCGCCAAGCTCTTCACGAAATTTTGCGGGAATAAAAAGACGGTTTTTCGTGTCGACGACGTGTCTGTATTCACCGAGGAGCGTCATTCGGTTTCCTCCTTTCTTCCTGTTTGAGTGCTTGGATGCTCATTTTGACCCATTTTGAATCATTTTGCACCATTTTGCACCACTGCAATAATTATATACCATCTTTCGAAGAATTGCAATACTTTTTTCAAAAAAAGAAAAATTTTTTTGTAGAATTTTTTTGGATTTTTTTGGATAGGTTGCACAAAAAATAAGGCGATTTTTTCGTTTTGCGAAAGAGATGGAGCGCAGAAAAAAATCCTGCAAGAAAAAGAGAAAAAATGTGTTTACAACGAGAAAAAAATGTGCTATACTATATATAATGTGTAATATATATTAGTTAAAACGCGGGAGGTCGGTAAATGGGCTTATTCCAAAAGCTCGCAGGGCGACACGCACAAGGCAGTGTCGCAGCGCGCAAGCGCCGCGCGATGGAGCTTCACGGGCAGGCAATCAAATACGTGACCGAGCGCGTGGACGAAAACGATAACGTGGTGGGGCGCGGCGGCTCTATTTCGGTCAGAAACGGGGAATTGCTTCTTTTTTCCTCGGACAAGATCCTATTGCGCGCGGATGTTGCCACGCTTGACGCTTCATATCTTCTTTCTGGGGACGGGGTGGTTCTCGTAGCCCCCAACCTAGAGGAAGGTGGCAAGGAGCGCCGCTACGTTGCTTATTTCGTTTATTACAGAAAGTGAGAAGAGAATGTCTTTTACCGAAAAAGCGAATCGCGTTCTTCGTTTCTTAACAGGACGCAAGCGTCCAAAGACTGCGGCGGTCATTTTGGCGGCGGGTCTTGGTACCCGAATGAAGGGGACGGAAGGACGCACGAAGCAGCTTTTGACGCTCGACGGAAAGCCGCTTTTTATGCACTCCGTTTTAGCCTTTGACGCTTCGGGATATATAGACGAGCTTGTGCTTGTGGTACGCAAAGAGGAATTTCGAGAGGTCAGACGTACGCTAAAGTCGTATAAGTTAAAAAAGCCGCTTCGCCTGACTGTTGGCGGCGATACGCGCCAAGCCTCTGCGCGCCGCGGGCTCGACGCCATTTCGGATAAAATGGAATACATCGCCATTCACGATGCCGCGCGCTGTCTTATTACGGAAGAGATGATTGCTAAGGTGGTTTCCGCGGCATATGCGTGCCGTGCGGCAAGCGCAGGCACTCCCGTCACCGATACCGTAAAACAGGTCAACAAGGATGGGTTTGTGGAAAGAACGATCGACAGAGAAACGCTCTACCGCGCTCAAACGCCCCAGGTGTTTGAATGCAAGCTGTATCGCGCCGCGACCTACGTGGCATTGGAGAAAAAGCAAGCGGTCACGGATGATAATATGCTCGTGGAGCTTATCGGTCAAACGGTAAAGATGGTGGACTGCGGTACGGAAAACATCAAGGTCACGGCGAAAGAGGATCTCACGCTTGCGAGGATCATTCTCCGCGCGCGTGCCGAGCAATCGAACGGATAACGGAGATGCTTTATGGATCAGTTTAGAATCGGACACGGGTATGACGTGCATCGCTTGGTCGAGGACCGTCCACTCATTCTCGGCGGCGTCAAAATCCCCTATGAAAAGGGGCTGCTTGGACATTCGGATGCTGACGTTTTGCTTCACGCGGTGATGGACGCCGTCTTGGGCGCCTTGGCGCTTGGCGATATTGGAAAGCATTTTCCCGATACGGATGAAAAATATCGCGGTGCAGACAGCACCGTGCTTTGCCAAGCCGTTGCCGCAATGATGCGGGAAAGGGAATATGCCGTTGGAAATCTTGACGTGACGGTGATCGCCCAAAGACCAAAGCTCTCTCCTTATATACCCCAAATGATCAAAAGGGTTGCCCTTGCTCTCGGTTGTGACGAGGGATGTGTCAACATCAAGGCGACGACGGAAGAGGGGCTTGGCTTTACGGGAAGCGGCGAGGGAATTTCCGCACACGCCGTCTGCTTGCTTTTTAAGCAAAAATAAAAAGGGGTGCTTTGCACCCCGAAGCAAGGATACCGTTTGAAAAACAGATACGTCTTTTCTTTTACGTCGGCAAACGGAAGCGCCTTGCGCGTTTTAAAGGAACTTTCTCTAAGTCCTTTTAAAGGATATGCAACGCAAACAGCTTTGTTGCAAAGCAAAAAGGTTGCCGCACTTTGGGCGGCAGAAAAGAGGAAAATATGGTAAAAATTGCTCCTTCGCTTCTTGCTTGCGATTTTTCGCGCGCAGGAGAAGAGGTAAGGAAAATCGAAGAAGCGGGTGCGGAGTGGCTGCATCTTGACGTAATGGATGGGCTTTTCGTTCCGAATCTCAGCTTCGCGTTTCCCACGATCGCTTCACTTAGACCCCACTCAAATCTCGTCTTTGACGTGCATTTGATGATCACGGACCCCATTCGCTATATCGATCGCTTTGCTAAGGCGGGTGCGGATTATATTACGGTACACGCAGAGGCTTGCACCGACCTTGGTGCAACCTTAAAGGCGATCCACGATGCTGGCAAAAAGGCGGGCATTTCCGTGAAGCCCGATACGCCGCTTGACGTTTTGATGGATTATCTTGACGACTGTGAGATGATCTTGATTATGTCTGTCGAGCCCGGCTACGGCGGTCAGTCGCTTATTCCCAAAACAATGGATAAAATGAAGCGTTTAAAAGAGATCCTGACCCACAGAAATAAGGACATCATCATTGAGGTGGACGGCGGTATCAATAAGGAAACGGCACCGCTTGCCATTGCATCGGGAGCTGACGTCCTCGTAGCAGGCTCTGCCGTGTTCGGCAAGCCCGACTATAAGGCGGCTATCGACGCTTTACGCGGTTAATTCACAGCACTTGCGTCTGTGTTTTTATAACAAGTTAACTTTTTACATAGGGAAGGATAGGTATCAAAATGGAACAGCCAAAGTATCGCCGCATTTTGTTGAAGCTCTCGGGAGAAGCACTCGCCAAGGGCGGAAGCGGCATTGTAAACGAAGATTTTGTAAAGGAAGTTGCAGAGGTTTTGAAGCGCTGTCTTGCGGCAGGCGTTGAGATCGGTATTATCGTCGGCGCAGGCAACATTTGGCGTGGAAGACAGGGCGTGGATATGGATCACACCCGTGCGGACAGTATGGGTATGCTTGCCACCGCCATCAACGCCTTGGCGCTTGAGGACGCCTTTATCCGCTTCGGCATCGACGCACACGCGATGACTGCCGTGGAAATGCCCCGCTTTGCGGAGCCCTTTGTACGCGATAAGGCGGTCGAATATCTCAAAAAGGGAAGTGTCGTTATTTTCGGTTGCGGTCTTGGTATCCCCTTCCTTTCCACCGATACCGCCGCTGTGGTGCGCGCCGCAGAAATTGGTGCTGACATTGTTTTGATGGCGAAAAATGTGGACGCCATTTACACCGCAGACCCGCAGGTCGATCCCACGGCACGCCGTCTTGAGAGCATTTCTTGCCGTGAGATCCTTGAAAAGCAGCTGCACGCACTTGACTCCACTGCAACTGCATTTTGTATGGATCATAAGATCCCCGTTCTTGCCTTTGGACTTTCCGATCCCGAAAACATTTACCGCGCCGTGATGGGCGACGCCCTCGGCACCGTCATCACCCCCTAATCCCGTTTTATAACAAGAAGAAAATACATACGAAAAAGGAGAATCCCTTATGAAACTCGATTGCACCCCCTACGAAGCCAAAATGAAAAAGACCATTGACAGCTACGCCTACACCCTTTCTACGATGCGTGCAGGCCGTGCGAGCGCAGACGTTCTTTCCCCCATCAAGTTTGAATATTACGGTTCCCCCACCCCCATCTCTCAGATGGCGGAAATCAAGGCTACCGACGCCCGTACGCTGGTGGTACAGCCTTGGGATGCCTCTACGCTGAAGGCGATCGAAAAGGCCATTCAGACCTCCGACCTCGGCATCAACCCCATCAATGACGGTCGTGTGATCCGTCTTGTCGTTCCTCAGATGACCGAGGAGAGCCGCAAGGAGCTGGCGAAGCTCATTTCCAAGTATGCCGAGGAGGCCAAGGTTGCCATCCGCAACGTGCGTCGCGACGCCAACGATGCGACCAAGAACGCCAAGAAGAATAGCGAAATGACCGAGGACGAGGTCAAGGCAAGCGACAAGGCGGTGCAGGATATGACCGACCGTTATATCAAGGAGATCGAGAAAATGACCGAAGCCAAAACCAAGGAAATTATGGAGATTTAACGATTGTTTTCTTTGTTTCAGAAAAAAAAGAAAAGAAACCAAGCGCAAAGGGTCGACGGCTTGCGCCACATCGCCTTCATCATGGATGGAAACGGCAGATGGGCGCAAAAGCGCGGCTTGCCGCGCGAGGCCGGACACAAGAAGGGCGCGGAGGTCTTCGAGAGGATCGTACGGCATTGCTTTGACC
>JAZSBJ010000076.1:0-2637 GCA_045602305.1 Eubacteriales bacterium
CGTCGTAGCTTGCGTGCTTGCTCTGCTCTATGTGGGCGGTTTCTTTGGCACCGACGCTTGGGGCGGAACCGACTATAAGGGCGATTTCGTAGGCGCATTCGGCAACACCGACGCTACCATCGGTCTTCCTTGGGGTGCTCTTCTTGCCTTCATCTTTACCATCGCTTACCTTATCTGCCGTCGTCTCATCGACTTCAAGGGCGCAATGGACTCCCTCGCAAAAGGCTTTGTCTCGATGGTTCCCGCTATCCTCATCCTTACCTTTGCAACCTCTCTCAAAAACGTCACCGGTCTTCTCGGTGCTGACGTATACGTTGAGGGCATGATGGCTTCCTTCCCCGAAACCGCCGCAAAGTTCCTGCCTGCAGTCATCTTCCTTGTTGCTTGCGTTCTCGCGTTTGCAACGGGGACCTCGTGGGGCACCTTCGGTATTCTCATTCCCATCGTTACGAGTATGTTCTCGATTGAAGATCCCCTGCTCTTCGTCGGCATCTCCGCTTGTCTTGCAGGCGCCGTTTGCGGCGACCACTGCTCGCCTATCTCGGATACCACCATTATGGCATCCGCAGGTGCAAACTGCAACCACGTGGATCACGTATCGACCCAGCTTCCCTACGCTGTCACCGTAGCAGGCATTTCCTTTGTTTGCTACATTCTCGCAGGCTTTGTTCCCGTTGCTTGGATCTGCCTGCCCGTAGGCGCAGTTCTGACGGTTGCAACGCTCTTTGGCATTCGCTTCTATCAAAAGAAAAAGTCCGCCGTAGCGGAATAAATCCCGTATGGAAAAAGGCTGTTGCAGATGCAACAGCCTTTTTCTTATTTCTTTTCCGCAATGAAAAAGTAGGGGGACGTGGGAGAGTTCATAATTTGAAAGCGTGACACACAGATCTTTCTACGGTCAAGCGTTGAAAAATAGTCCGCAAGCATCTGCCCCTCAAGGTTTCCTTCCTCGTGCCCGGGATACACGGCAACGAGGAGGATGCCGTCGTCCGAGAGCAGGTCGAGCGCCGCTTCTACGGCGGGCATCGTGGTTTCCCGCATCGTCGTGACCGTTTTTCTTCCGCTTCGCGGCAGGTACCCAAGATTGAACATTCCCGCCTTGATGGGCTCCTTTACGTAGTCCTTTACGAGGTGATGGGATGCACAAATGAGGGTGTAGTTTTCGGGCGCACCCGCTTCTTCCAAATGCGCGCGGGTGGACGTGAGGGCTTCTTCTTGAATGTCAAAGGCGTATACCTTTCCCGCCTCTCCCACCGTTTCGGAGAGAAAGAGCGTGTCGTTGCCGTTGCCCATTGTAAAATCGACCACCGTATCGCCGGGGCGGATATGCTCAAGCATAAAGTATTTTTGCAAGGATAAAAGGTCTACCACGATTAATTTCCTTTCGTTTCTTCGCCGTCCTTCGGGCGGACGAATGCAGTATAGTTGGTCTTATAGGTGACGTAGCCCGGGTGTGAGGCGGGGGGCTTTCTTACGTTTTTCACCCGTGTGTAATCTACTGCGACCAGATCCCCCGTCGCCGCAGAATGGTATGCTGCAATGGATGCCGCAAAGGTATAATCCTCTTCGGACGGCTCCTCTCCCCCGCAAACAAGAATTACGTGAGAGCCGGGCACCCCCTTGGCGTGAAACCAAAGATCTCCCTTTTCTGCGGTGCGGAAGGTGAGAAGCTCGTTTTGAAGGTTGTTTTTGCCGCATAGCACGCGATAACCGCCCGGAGAGGTATAGGAATGGGGGCGCGCCTTGATCGCCTTGCTTGGAGCGTATTTTTTCATACGGGAAGCATACCCTGCGCGATACAGCTCGTCGCGGATCTCCATAAGGTCCGCTTCCGTTTCCGCACGGGAAAGGAATTCGGAAACGCTTTCGATATAAGAAAGCTCTGCTTTGGCAAGCGCGATCTGCTTTGCCACCATCTCTTTGGCGGTCTTTGCCTTGGTATAGAGCTTATAATATCTCTGCGCGTTTGCGGCGGGAGAAAGTCTTGTGTCTAAGGCGACTTGTACGTCCTCGGGCGGGTCAACGCCGTAATCGGTCGCGACGAAGAACGCGTCCCCGCGCTTCAAGCGGTAAAGAGCAGACGTGATAAGATCGCCCATCCTGCGATATTCCTCGCTCTTCTCTGAGTTCTTAAGCTCCTCTTCCAAAAGGGCGATCTTTTTTTCGAGGCGCGCCTCTGCGTGGGCAACGAGGCGAACAAGGTCCGCACCGCGGGTATGAATGCGCTCAATGCGGTCACGCTCGCCAAAATAAACATCAAAAAGCGAAGCAAAGCTTGGATATTGCTCAATGCTACAATCTTCTCTATGACGGTATTCGGTGTACCCGTACGCAACGGGAGCGTCCTCTTGATCTCGCATTACGGTGGGGGCAACTTTGCCCTCTTGAAGCGCGGAAAAATGTTGATTGACGGATGAAAAAAGGCGGCAGGCATCGATTTCCGCAAGGAGCGAATCCACACTTCCCGTCGTGCGATATACAAGCTCACGGGCGACGACGGTTGCCGTACCTGCAAGGGTGTCCGTTAAAAAGCGCACGCCCGTCTTTTCCTTGGGATATGCGGCAAAAGCAGAAAGGAAAGCGTCCCTTTCTATGGATAAGGGAGATGCTTTTTGAGGGACGGGGGGTAGCGTGTAG
>JAZSBJ010000077.1:0-6853 GCA_045602305.1 Eubacteriales bacterium
ATGAAATCTTCCGAAAACAATAACAGATGGATCATAGACACGGACGCCCCAGAGGTAGTCACACGTCTGTACCGCTTGTGCATCGAGGGCAAGGGCAACGAAACGATAGCGAGAACGCTGCAAGAGGACAAGGTGTTAGTGCCGATGGCATATTGGCAAAGCAAAGGACTTCCGAGAGGCGGCAAGAAAACGCAATCTGATCCATACAAATGGTGCAAGACCACGATTGCCAAGATGTTATCGCAGCAAGAATACTGCGGTGACATCATCAACTTCAAGAGCACGTCAAAGTCCTTTCGCAACAAAACGCGCGTTGAGAACCCAAAGGAAAATTGGGCGATCTTCAAGGACGTTCACGAGCCGATCATTGACCGCGACACTTGGGAGCAGGTGCAGAAGTTAGTTGAAAAGACCAAGCGCAGACCGCCAAAGGACAAGAACCTAAAGAAAAGTATCTTCACAAGCTTTCTGTATTGCGGAGATTGTGGGCATAAGCTGTGGTTCAACTTCAATCAGAAGAACCCGAGCATCCGTTTCTTTAGTTGCTCAAATTACAAGGGAATGCGAGGCACTTGTGAAAACACCCACTATATCCGCGAGGACGCTTTGGAGCAGATCGTGCTGATGGAGCTTCGTATGCTTGCGGACTTCCTTGAAAGCGCAGAGGATGACTTTGCAGAGCTTTTGGAGCAGAAGACAAACAAGGATATGATACGCGAGAGAACGACTGCGGAAGGGGCACTCACAACGGCGAGAGCACGAAGTAAAAAGCTGCTTGGGCTTTTTCAAAAGCTCTACGAGGACAACGTAGAGGGCAAGGTCACGGACGAATGGTTTATGCAACTTTCCAACAAGTACGAAGCCGAGCAAGAGGAACTGAAGCGGCAGATGTTTGAGCTTCAAGAGAAGCTTGATAAGATCGACCAAATGCAAACGGCAAAGGATGACTTTCTCCGCGCCATCCGCAAGTTTATGGAGATGCAGACATTAACGCCGATACTCCTGCGTGAGCTTATTGAGAAAATTGAGGTATTTCCCGTGGAGGGAAAGGGCAAGGACAGAACGCAGCGAGTTATCATCCACTACCGCTTCGTCGGCAGGCTCGACATTCCCGGCATCATTCAGCGACCGCACTTTATCCTCGACTCCCGTCAAGGCGTGGCAATCGAATACCTACCCAACGCAATCTAAAAGAAAAAGAGTAGCCAAACGCTACTCCTAACAACGAAATATAAATGCAGACATAAAAATATCGAGTGTCCATAACTGAAATCTGTTATGAACACTCGATATGGTCTGAGTGACAAGACTTGAACTTGCGGCCTCTACCACCCCAAGGTAGCGCGCTACCAGCTGCGCCACACCCAGATCTCTTGCTTTTTTCAAGCCTAACTATTATAGCACGGGAAAATGGAAATGTCAAGCCCTAAAATGAAATTTTTTCAGGTTTTTTCGGGTTTTCGGGGGATGACGGGGCGAGGGCGGGCGGCTTTGGTCGGTGAAACGCGCGCTTTGGCGCGCGTTTCGTCGCGGGAATGCGGGCGCTTCGCGCGCACTTTTGTTAAAAACAGTTATTTTACACAAAAAAATAAAGTTTTTTTGCAATTTACTATTTACAATCACCAAAAAATGTGCTATAATATAGATGAGGAGCAGGGCTTCTCGAAATTCCAAGGAAAGAAGGTACTCTTATGAAGATCATTATGACGGGCAGACAAATGAACGTTTATGAAAGCACGAAGGAGATGGCGGAGAAGAAGCTTGCCAAGTTTGACAAGTTCTTCGACGAGAACGCCGAGATGACGGTCGCCTTTAGCCGTCGCCGTGATATGGAGATGGTGGAGATCACGATTCGTGCAGGAGGACTTCTTTTCCGCGGTGAGGATGGCGGGGAAACCTTCGCCAACGCCATTGACGCGGCGGTAGATTCGTTAGAGCGTCAGATCCGCAAAAACAAGACCCGCATCGAAAAACAGACGAAGGGTGCTGGCGTGCATATGGAAAGCCTTGACGCACCCGACGACGAGGAAGAGTTCCGCATTCACGAAAAGACCTTCCCGGTAAAGCCGATGTCCGCAGAGGAAGCGATCTTGCAAATGAATTTGCTTGGTCACAGCTTCTTCGTCTTCTCGGACGACGTGACGGGCGATACCTGCGTCGTCTACAAACGAAAGGACGGCGAGTATGGACTCATCGTTCCCACAAAATAATAGAAAAAACCACGCGCAGAGCGCGTGGTTTTTATTTTTACAGCGTATCCATAAAAATTGCGTTGGTGTTGGCGTGATTGCCCTTTTCGTCGATTACCGTGAAGCGTACGGCGAGGGCGCCGTCAACGGCGCGAACGCGCAGCTCGGTGAGTGCTTCACCCTCGGCAGCGACCTTACCCTTTGCCTTTTGCCCGACCTTAGCACCAAGGAAGCGTGCAAAGATCTTCTTGGCGGGCGAGGTTCTGATATAGAACTCGCCGTCCTCGTAGTAAAATTCCTCAATGGCAGGACCCTGCGAGGCGTAAAAATGACCGTTTAAGAGAGCGGTGGTGACGGCTTCATATTCGAGCTTTTCCGCCTTGATCACCGTAAAGCCGCCAAATGCGCCGCCAAGACCGTGGGCGTCGTCCGTCGCGGTGCAATAGATGCGCTTGCCTGCAAGCACCATATCGTCGTAGATCTGCGCGTTGTATTCCTCATAGCCTTGGATCTGCGAGGTATAGTTGACGATCTCCATCGCGTGCATATTGTGGTAGCTGATGTATTCGGGATAATGCTCGCCCGACCACTCGGGATGGTTGTAGGTCGTGAAAAATCCCGCATCTACGTGATCCTTAAATATGCGGCTGACGCACTCGCTGTTGTAGCCGATATTTTTGCCGCTATAAACGCCGATCGGACCCGCAGGGATCGGCTTATTTTGCTTCTCAAGCACGAAGGTGCCGTCCACCTGGCACGCAGGCATCTCCTCGCTGTTTGTTAAGCGTATGGCGCAAATATGGATGGCGCGCACGCGCTCTTTGTCCATCAGTCCGATCTCATACCCGTTGAGCGCCAAAAAATGCTCGTCGGTCAGATCGTTGTGGGTGACGAAGGTGTCGTGGTCGGTGTACGCCAAAATGGAGTACCCCCTTGCCATATATTCCGCCTTCCACTCCTCGGGCGTCAAAGCCCCGTCGGAGATCTTGGAATGCAAGTGCAAATTTGCCTTATAAAACTCGCCTTTTTCGGGAAGCAGATATTTTCTCATCGCGTGTTCCTCTTTTCGGTTTTTTGAAAGCCACCGCTTACGCCATTAGTATAGCTTTTCGACCGGGCTTTGTCAAGTGGTTTTACAAAAAACGTAGCGGTTATTCCTTCCGTGCGGCGTTGTTTAGAATTGGGGTTGACATTGCGGAGAAAGTGCGGTAAAATAAAGATATGAATTAAAGTCTTCGTTATTATCAACACACGACAAAACACGCGACGATATAGCCAATAAAAAACGAGCAGGAAGATGGAGAAGAACCAATGACAGAAGCAGATAGAAAAAAAGCGGCGAAAGCCTTCGCGGAATATTGGGCTGACCGTGGCGACGAAAAGAGCGATAGCCAATCCTTTTGGTTGGCACTTGTCCGTGACGTTCTTGGCGTTGCGGAGCCGGAAAAATATATTTTGTTTGAAGAGCGCGTGAAGCTCGACCACACGAGCTTTATCGACGGGCACATTCCCGCAACGCACGTTCTCATTGAGCAAAAAAAGAAGGGGCTGAGTCTCCGCACGCCCATTCGCCAATCGGACGGAAGCCTGCTTACTCCTTTTCAGCAAGCGCACAGATATTCCGCGGCACTCCCATATTCACAGCGCCCCCGCTTTATCATCACCTGCAATTTTGAGGAGTTTTTGATCTACGATATGGAAAAGCCCACGGGTGAGCCCGAAAGCATTTTGCTCAAGGACCTTGCCAAGGAATACTATCGTTTAGAATTCCTTGTAGAAGAAAAGAGCGAGCTTTTGCACCGTGAGGAAAGAATATCCATTCAGGCGGGCGAGCTTGTCGGAAAGCTCTACGATGCCATTCTTGCACAGTATATCAATCCCGATGATAAGGCTTCGCTCCATAGCCTTAACATTCTTTGCGTGCGCCTTGTTTTCTGCCTGTATGCAGAGGATTCGGGCATCTTTGGCGAGCACTTGAAGTTCCACAACTACATAAAGAGCTTTGAGCCGCGCGATGTGCGCCGTGCACTGATCGATCTTTTCCGCACGCTCAACACAAAGATCGAGGAGCGCGATCGCTATATGGACGAAGCGCTGGCTTCCTTCCCGTATGTGAATGGCGGCTTGTTTGCCGATGAGAATATTGAGATTCCCAATTTCACAAAAGAAATCGTGGACCTTCTTTTGCATAAAGCAAGTGAGGATTTTGACTGGTCGGAAATTAGCCCCACCATCTTTGGCGCGGTGTTTGAATCTACCCTCAACCCCGAAACCCGTCGCTCGGGCGGTATGCACTATACCTCTATCGAGAACATCCATAAGGTCATCGACCCCCTCTTTCTTGACGAGCTTTGCGAGGAATTTGACGCGATCAAAGAACTCAAAGTGCCCAAAATCCGTAACGATAAGGCAGAAGCCTTCCGCGAGAAGCTGTCAAAACTGACCTTCTTCGATCCCGCTTGCGGTTCGGGTAACTTTTTGACGGAAACCTATATCTCCTTGCGCCGCCTTGAAAACGAGGCGCTTCGTCTTGTGACCAATCAGATCGCTTTCGATTTTGGTGACATTATCAAGGTGTCCATCGGTCAGTTTTACGGCATAGAGATCAACGATTTTGCTGTCACCGTTGCCAAGACGGCGCTTTGGATCGCAGAGTCGCAGATGATGAAGGAAACCGAGGAAATCTTAAATGTAAATCTTGATTTTCTTCCCCTCAAATCCTATGCCAACATTGTATGCGGTAACGCGCTTCGTATGGATTGGGAAACTGTCGTACCCAAGGAAAAACTCAACTATATTATGGGAAACCCGCCGTTCAAAGGAGCAAAACTGTGCGACGAAAGACAACGCGCAGAAAAAACATTGATTTTCGGTAAAGATGGCGGAAAACTAGATTATGTCGCTTGTTGGTATAAAAAAGCGGCAGATTTTTGCAACGAGATGGTAAATGTAGAAATAGGGTTTGTTTCTACAAATTCTATTTCACAAGGTGAACAAATTCCGTTATTGTGGAAATCGATTTTTGAAAGCGGTTACACGATTAATTTTGCACATACCACGTTCAAGTGGGAAAGTGAATCAAATGATGCGGCAGCAGTACACTGTGTCATTATCGGATATTCAAAGAGGTCTAGAGTACGGAAAACTCTTTATTCTTCCGAGCGAAAAAACATTGTGTCTAACATAAACGCGTATCTTGTAGAATCGCCAAATGTTTTTCTGGAAAAACGTCGTTTCCCATTGTGCCACGGTATTCCCGATATGACAAAGGGGTCGCAACTGATTGATGGGGGTAATTTTATATTTGAGGACGAAGAAAAAAATCAATTTTTGTCTAATTACCCTGAAGCAATCCCTTATGTGTTTGAATACTGCAATGCAGATTCATTTTTGAACAATCGAACTCAGAAATATTGTTTATATTTGGAAAAATGTCCCCCAAGTATTATTAGACATTGTCGTGGTATTTTTGAGCGCGTAAATGCAGTTTACGAGTACAGAAAAAACAGTGATGCAGAATTGACGCGTTCTCTTCAGGATAAACCTACAAAATATTTTATCGCTAACATTCCCAAGGGCAATAGCATATTGGTGCCGGTTGTTTCTTCGGAACGGCGTAAATATGTTCCGTTGGGATATTTAACCAAAGGCGTTGTATATACTAATGCTACAAATTTCATAGACGGCGCTTCGCTGTATCATTTTGGTGTGCTAATTTCTAATGTGCATATGGCTTGGATGCGTGCTGTTTGTGGGCGTTTGAAGAGTGATTACCGTTATTCCAAAGATATTGTGTATAACAACTTCCCGTGGTGCGATCCTACGGACGAGCAGAAAAAGAAAATTGAGCAAACCGCACAGGCGATTCTTGATGCTCGCGCGCTATATCCCGATTGCTCTTTGGCGGATCTTTATGACGAGATTGCTATGCCGCCCGAGCTTCGCCGCGCACACCAAGCAAACGACCGCGCGGTGATGCAAGCCTACGGCTTCGACGTGAAAACGATGACCGAGAGCGCTTGCGTTGCAGAGCTGATGAAGATGTATCAAAAGCTTGCAGAAAATGCAAAATAATCCAAAGAACGAGCCACCAAGGTGGCTCGTTCTTCTTTGTAAAAGGAAAGCCCTCGCGAACACGCGAGGGCTTTGTTATGCGATAAAATTTCCTGCGGAAACTAAAACTTAATAGAGCTTCGCACCTGCGGGGATATGGTTGTCTACCATCAAAAGATGGAGCTTTTCTTCGCCCTCTTCGGTGTGAACGGCGGAGAGAAGCATACCGTTCGACTCGATGCCCATCATCGCGCGCGGGGGGAGATTTACGATGGCGATGAGCGTTTTGCCGACGAGTTCCTCGGGCTCGTAGAACGCGTGGATACCGCTTAAGATGGTACGGTCGGTGCCCGTGCCGTCGTCCAGCGTGAACTGAAGCAGCTTCTTGCTCTTGGGAACGGCTACGCACTCCTTGACCTTGACCGCGCGGAAGTCGGACTTGCTGAAGGTCTCAAAATCCACGAAATCGGCAAAGAGGGGCTCGATCTCGACCTTCGAGAAGTCGATCACCTCGGGCTCTGCCACGGGTGCGGCGGCGACGGGGGCGTCAGCCTTGGGGGCTTCCTTCTTGCCGTCGTCAAGGGGCTTCATCGTGGGGAAGAGAAGCACGT
>JAZSBJ010000078.1:0-3307 GCA_045602305.1 Eubacteriales bacterium
GAGATACGCGATCATCAGCCCGTAAAGGAGAGGAGAAAGCACCGATACGAGGCTTGCGATCAGATCTCCTACCGTACCAAGGTTAAAAAGGATCACGCCGAATAGGATCGCGGCGGCAATGGTCGCGCCCGCATAGATGGCGATTTGCGCATATTTTTTCGTGGGCTTAAAGGAACGCATCTGCTTCTCCTTTCGTAATTTTCATAAAAATCTATTCCATTTTATTCTACTACATCAAGTTGAAAAAAGCAAGGGGAAAACGTAAAAAGTGGGTGAAAATTAAAACTTTTTTCCACAGGGTTCTTGCTTTTTTCTTGACAATGGAGTACAATAAAGTCATTAAAATGAAAAGGATGTCAAACGATGCAACGTGTCGAAGAGGCATATGCCAAAATAAATCTTTATTTGGACGTAACGGGCAAGCGTCCCGACGGTTATCACGAGCTAAAAAGCGTGATGCAAACGGTGTCGCTCTCGGATACGGTCACCGTGTCCGCAAAGCTCGCGGATTACAGCTGTATCACGGTCGAAATGCCGGGAAGCGATATCCCCGCCGACGAGAGAAATCTCGCCTATCTTGCGGCAGAGGCTTTTTTAGAGGAAACGGGCATTTCCGCCGCCGTGAGTGTGACGGTGGAAAAAAGGATCCCCGACCGCGCAGGACTTGGCGGCGGCAGTGCGGACTGTGCGGCAACGCTCAGAGCCCTCAATCACCTTTTTGCCTTCCCGCTTTCCCAAAGCGCGCTCCTTTCGCTTGCCGCGCGCCTCGGCTCCGATGTCCCCTTTTGCCTGCTCGGCGGCACCCGCCTTTGCACGGGAAGGGGAGAGCAAATGAAGGAGTACCCGATGGAGGACGCCTTCTTCGTCGTTGCGCTTCCCGAGGGCGAAAAGATGAAAACGCCCGAAGCGTACGCCCTGCTGGACGACGCCTTCGAAAACTATGAAAACGAGCAAAGCGAGCTGCACGACGCCCTCTTCTCCTTCTTTGAAGAGGACGGCATCGACGGAATGTACAACGTCTTTGAAAGCGTCGTTTTGCCTGCCTGCGAGGGGGCGTCAAGCCTGCGCTCGCGCCTTCTTTCCCTCGGTGCCCGCGGGGCAATGATGACGGGAAGCGGCACCGCAGTTTTCGGCGTTTTTGACAGTGAGGATGCGGCACGCTACGCCGCGGACGATATTGAGGGCGCGATCGTTTGTAAAAGCGTTCCCGCCTACTCTCTCTAAATAAAAAACGAGCGCATCAGCGCTCGTTTTTTTTGTATCAAATAAAATCTCCCTCGTCGGTGACGTCATTGGGTGGTGCCGCTTGAAAAACGCGCTCCGCTATGCGTCCCGTAAGGAAGCAAAAGACGCCAAGACACAGGAAAAAGAAGAGGGAAAAGAGCATCGAGATCAGGTCCTCTGCCGAGATGATATAGAGGTTGTTCTTTGCCCAAGCGAAAATATCAATGACCTCACGCACGAGGTGATAGAGGGTGAGGATGCAAGCAATTAAGGCAAGGGCGCGCGCGTCCCCGCCACGCAGAGAAAGGAGAGGGGCGTCGGTTGCTTCGCCCTCGCGCAAAAAGATGGCGTAGCCAAGCAAAAGCGCAAGGAAAAAGAGCAAGACGGTCACCGCCGCGCTGAGCAGATACGAAACCAGAAGTAGGGCGTAGGGTGCCGAGCCTGCGGGAGAGTAGGCGATGAGCGAAAGCGGGATTTGGAAAAAGAGGGTGACGGCGGCGTAAATGCCGAAAAAGGCAAGCCCAAAGGAGAGCGAACGGGTGCGGATCGCGCCCACCGCAGTGCCGATGGCAAGAAAGGGCGGGATCACCGCAAGCGCACGCGCAACGAAGGGAAACACGCGGGTCAAAAACAGACTCTCTTCCATAAGAGGGGAGAGAAGCGCGGTCAAAACGCACTCGAGGACGGCAAAGCCGCACAGCGTCAGCGTGAAAAATAAAAACAGCCTTGATTGCTTCATAAAAAACCTCGCAAGTAAACTATCTATACTATATCACACCCCAAGCGAAAAAGAAAGGGTAAAATGTAAATTTTAGCCATAAATGTTTTTCTCTCTCCATATAATAGGATGAATTACTATAAGGAGGCATTCGTATGCAAAGGTGCAATAGCGAGGATTTCAGAGAAAAAGAGGTCATAAACGTATGTGACGGCAAAAAGCTCGGATGCGTTGCCGAGGTGGAGTTTAACGTCTGCGACGGAAAGCTCACCGCCATCGTCGTGCCCGTCGAGGGGGGCTTCCTTGGACTCGGCTCAAAGGAAAGGATCGTCATTCCGTGGGATAAGATCGTCCGCATCGGGGAAGACGTGATTTTAGTCAATGCAGAGGGGCTTTTGCCGCTTCCTTGCAAGAAAAAAGGCAAGTAAATGTAAATTTTTTGAAAACGCTTCAAAAGGGTATTGATTTTACATAAAAATTATGGTATAGTATGTCCATCTGCGCGAAAAACGCAGGAAAAAATTCTCACATAGCGTCGGAATCCGCCGGTGCCGCGCAAGCGGTTGCGGAGCAGCAAGGCGCTATGGCGGAAAAAACCAAAAGGAGGAACATTCAAATGTTCGAAATTTCCATCAAGCAGCTCTTGGAAGCAGGCGTGCATTTCGGTCACCCCACCAAGAAGTGGAACCCCAAGATGGCGGAGTACATCTTCACGATGAGAAACGGCATCCACATCATCGACCTTCAGAAGACCGTTAAGAAGTTTGAGGCAGCTTACAACTTCGTAAACGGCGTTGCTCAGGAGGGCGGCACCATTCTCTTCATCGGTACCAAGAAGCAGGCAGCCGAAACGATGAAGGAAGAAGCACAAAGATGCGGTATGTACTACGTCAACGTTCGTTGGCCCGGCGGTATGCTGACCAACTTCAAGACCATCCGCAAGAGCATCAACCGTCTGAACGAGCTGACCAAGATGCAAGAGGACGGCACCTTCAATCTCCTTCCCAAGAAGGAAGTAGCAAAGAAGCTCAAGGAGATCGAGGACCCCGAGAAGAACTACGGCGGTATCAAGACGATGGATACCCTTCCTTCCGCAGTGTTCGTTGTTGACACGCGCAAGGAGCATATCGCCGTTACCGAGGCAAAGAAGCTCGGTATTCCCGTTGTGGCTATCGTTGACACCAACTGCGACCCCGAGGATGCAGACTACATCATCCCCGGTAACGACGACGCTATCCGCGCCATCAAGCTCATCGGCGGCGCACTTGCTGATGCCGTGATCGAGGGCAAGGGCGGCGAGCAGCTCGCAGCCGAGGAAACTTCCGCAGCTGAAGAAACTGCGGTAGAAGCAGAATAATTAAAATT
>JAZSBJ010000079.1:0-16007 GCA_045602305.1 Eubacteriales bacterium
CCGCCATCGCCGCGATGATGGGTTACGTCAACGAGGTTTATGAAGCGGGCTCTATGACGCTTGACGAGCTTTCCGTGTTCGTGCGCCTGCTTGCGCCCTTTGCGCCGCATATTGCAGAGGAGATCTACGAAACGGTGCTTGGAAACACGTCGCTTTGCGCCCTTGCCGAGTGGCCCACCTACGACGAAAGCAAGACGGTGGACGCTACTGTCGAGATGGCAGTGCAGATCAACGGTAAGCTGCGTGCTACCGTCGTCGTTCCTGCCGGTGCAGAGAAGGACGTTGTGCTTGCTGCCGCGATGAAGGAAGAACGCGTTTCCTCTATGGTTGAGGGTAAAACTGTGGTGAAGGAGATCCTTGTACCCAATAAAATTCTCAACCTCGTAGTTCGTTAATTAAAATTTTCCCTAATTTCCCGAGAATTTGAAAAAAATCTCGGGAAATTTCATTTTTTCTATTGACAAAATTAAAAAGCCGTGATAGAATAATATGACGCTTATGATAGGCTATGAAAGTGTGGCTTGCCACCGCCTCCCGTAGCGATTATTTGAAAGAAAGAGAGGTGCTTTTCGTGTTCGCAGTTATTGAAACGGGTGGAAAGCAGTACAAAGTCAGCGAAGGCGACGTGATCTTCGTTGAGAAGCTTGGTGTCGAGGACGGTGCAGAGTATACCTTTGACAAGGTTCTTGCAATCGGCGGCGATACCTTTACCGTTGGTGCTCCCTACGTTGAGGGTGCTACCGTAGCCGCAAAGGTCGTAAAGTCCGGCCGCGGCAAGAAGATCTACGTCTTCAAGTACAAGGCAAAGAAGAACGAGAAGAAGAAGATCGGTCACAGACAGGATTATACCAAGGTCGAGATCACTAAGATCGTAGGTTAATCTTATGACACGCATTACTTTCTATAAGTCAAACGGCGTTTTTTACGGCTTCGAGGAACAGGGGCATACGGGATACGAGGAAGCGGGAAGAGATATTCTTTGCTCCGCCATCTCCGCTATGACAATGCTCATCATCAACGCCATCGAGGTTTCTTACGGGTCCGACGCGGATTACGTGATCGATGACGAAACGACCGATATCAAGCTCATCGCGCGCGGCGCACTCAAGGAGTTTGAAGAGGACGAGAAGAAACGTTACGCCATTGCAGGACTTATTCTCGCTTATTACGAGCAGCTGAAGGAGCTCACGGAAGAATATTATGAATATCTTTCCGTCGACGCCATTGAAAAGCCGCTGGCCGAATAAGCA
Organism: Eubacteriales bacterium; assembly: GCA_045602305.1. Lineage (GTDB taxonomy): Bacteria > Bacillota > Clostridia > Oscillospirales > CAG-272 > UBA1740. The sequence goes on from JAZSBJ010000079.1 coordinate 1,251, forward strand.
ACCAAATTTTTGTGGAGGTAACTATTATGCTTAAGCTGAGTTTACAGTTCTTTGCTCATAAAAAGGGCGTAGGTTCTACCAAGAACGGTCGTGACAGCGAATCCAAGCGCCTTGGCGTTAAGAAGGCAGACGGTGCTTTTGTCACCGCCGGCAACATTATCGTTAGACAGCGCGGCACCAAGATCCGCCCCGGCAACAATGTCGGACACGGCACTGACGACACCCTTTACGCACTTATCGACGGAAAGGTTAAGTTCGAGTACGTTGCTAAGGGCAAGAAGTGCGTGAGCGTATACGCAGATTAATGACGTCAAAAAAGAGTGGATTTTTCTGCTCTTTTTTGTCTATTTAAAGAGCTTTTTTTAAAAAATATTACATATTCAAGGAGAGTTTCAAAATGACGCTTGTGGTTTTGGCGGCAGGTATGGGTTCTCGCTACGGCGGACTCAAGCAGATCGACCCTCTGGGTCCTAACGGCGAGTTTATCATCGATTATTCCGTGTACGATGCAGTTCGTGCAGGCTTTGATAAGGTCGTTTTCATCATTAAGAGAGAAAACTATGACGTGTTCCGTTCTACCATCGGTGCACGCATTGAAAATGCAATCAAGGTAGAGTACGCATTCCAAGAGCTCACCGAGGAGCAGGCAAAGCTTCTGCCCCCTGAGCGCGTAAAGCCCCTTGGCACGACGCACGCTCTCCTCTGTGCACGCCCCTACATTCAAGGCAACTTTGCTATCCTGAATGCAGACGACTATTACGGTGTTGAGGCATTCCGCCTTGCTGCTGAATACCTGAACGCTGCCAACAAGGACGAGGACAATCATTTCTGTATGGTTGGCTACGGTCTTTCCGCAACGCTCACCGAGAACGGCACCGTTTCCCGCGGTATTTGCACCGCAACGGAGGACGGATTCCTTTCTTCCATCTTTGAGCGCACCAAGATTCGTACCTGCGGCAAGGACGCAGAATATCTTGACGGCGACGAGTGGCACTTCTTGCCCGGCGACTCCATCGCTTCGATGAACTTCTTTGGCTTTACCGAGCGCATCTTCGAGTATGCCGAGAAGGAGCTCGACAGATTCCTTCACGATCCCGCATCCGACCTTATGAAGGGCGAGTGCTATCTTCCTATGGTAGCAGGCGTTTCCATCAAGGACGGCGAGTGCGACTTAAAGGTTCTCGTTACTCCCGACAACTGGTTTGGCGTTACCTATCAGGAAGACCGCCCCGTTGTTGTTGAGAACATCAAGAAGCTGACTGCAGACGGTGTATATCCCGCTGCAGGACTTTGGAAATAAGCGAGGAAGAGAAGAATGGCAATTCTTGTAACGGGCGGAACCGGCTTTATCGGCTCTCATACCACGGTTGAGCTCTTAAACAAGGGCGAGGACGTTATCATCGTCGACAACCTCAAAAATAGCAAGATCTGCGTGCTTAACCGCATCGAAAAGATCACGGGACGTCGTCCTGTGTTCGTTAAGGTGGATCTTCTTGATATGGAAGGGTTGGAAGCGGTATTCGCCGCCCACCCCGAAATTGATTCCGTGATCCATTTTGCTGGCTTGAAGGCGGTCGGCGAATCCGTATCCCTGCCTATTTTGTACTATCACAACAATTTGACGGCAACCTTTAACCTGTTGAATTGTATGGAGAAATACGGTGTCAACCGCATCGTGTTCAGCTCCTCTGCAACGGTATACGGTGTACCCAAGAGTGTGCCGATCTCTGAGGATTTCCCTCTTTCGACCACCAACCCCTATGGCGAAACCAAGCTGATGATCGAGCGTATTCTCAAGGATGCTTGCGTTGCACGCCCCGCACTTTCTGCGTGCGTTTTGCGCTATTTCAATCCCATCGGCGCACACGAGAGCGGACTTATTGGAGAAGACCCCCGCGGCATTCCCAACAATCTGCTTCCTTACGTTGCTAAGGTTGCCGCAGGCAAGCTCGACTATTTGCGCGTTTTCGGTAACGATTATCCCACCCGCGACGGCACGGGCGTGCGTGACTATATTCACGTCGTAGACCTTGCTCTTGCCCATCTGTGCGCCCTCAAGCGCACCGAAAAGGTGACGGGTATCGAATACTATAACGTCGGTACGGGCACGGGATACTCCGTTCTTGAGATCGTAGACGCGTTTTCTAAGGCTTGGGGCGGTGAGATCCCCTATCAGATCACCGAGCGCCGCAGCGGCGACGTTGCAGAGTGCTATGCCAACCCTGCACGCGCCTACGAGCTTCTTGAGTGGCGTGCAGAGCGTGACCTTGCAAAGATGTGCGAGGATGCTGCACGTTGGCAGCGTATGAACCCCGACGGATATCCTGACGACTAACGAATATTTTTTCTGCTTTTTCAAACACTAAATGAAAAGCACGGAACGGCTTTAGATTGCCGCGCGAGCGTTGCTTGCGCGGCATTTTTTTGGAGGAAATATGGGAAAAACGACGATTCAAAGTGTTCACGGAACGGAAGTTCTCGATTCTAGGGGAAATCCGACACTTGCCGTTGAGGTTGTCACCGAGTGCGGTGCAAGGGGGATGGCTATGGTGCCGTCGGGTGCGTCCACGGGGAAGTATGAGGCATATGAAAAACGCGACGGAGACCCCAAGCGTTTTATGGGAAAGGGTCGCCTTTCCGAGCTTCGGGCAGTTGAGGGAGAGATCGCCACAGCGCTTCTCGGTATGCCCGCAGAACGGCAGACAGAAATTGATACGCTTTTGTGTGCCATCGACGGAACGCCCAACAAATCACGCCTTGGTGCGGGGGCTATCCTCGGCGCTTCTATGGCGGTGGCGCGTGCCGCCGCTGCTGCAAATCATTTGGAATTGTGGGAATATCTTTCGGCAGATGTCAAAAAAAGGCTTCCCGTGCCGATGATGAATATTTTGAACGGCGGCGCGCACGCAGACAATCCTTTGGACGTGCAAGAGTTTATGATCGTGCCCTACGGTGCGCCTTCCTTTTCCGAGGGACTTCGCGTTGGCGTCGAAATTTACCATACTTTAAAGGGAATTTTAGCCAAGCGCGGGCTCTCGACGGGGGTCGGGGACGAGGGAGGCTTTGCACCCAATATCACAACCTCGGAGGAAGCACTTGATCTGCTTGTAGAAGCGATTCACGCGGCAGGATATTCGGAGCAAACGGTAAAGATCTCGTTGGATGTCGCGGCGTCGGAGTGGGTGTGGGAGGACGGATATCGACTGCCGAAGCGCGGGACCGCCTTTACGACGGATACGCTTTCCAAACGCATTGAAGCGCTATGCGCGGCATATCCCATTCTTTCGGTCGAGGATCCTCTCGGAGAAGACGATTTTAAGGGATTTCGCACCTTAACGGCAGCCCTTGACGGAAGGCTCGTGGTTGGCGATGATCTTTTTGTCACGAATACGGCAAGATTAAAAGAGGGAATTGACGCTTGTGCGGCCAATGCCATTCTGATCAAGCCAAATCAAATCGGTACCGTTACCGAAACGCAACGCGTGATTGAGCTTGCCGCAAAAAGCGGATACGCTTATATTATGTCGCACCGTTCGGGCGAAACGGAAGATACCTTTATTTCGGATTTTGCCGTTGCAATGGGTGCCCCCCTCATCAAAACGGGAGCCCCCTGCCGTTCGGAGCGCGTAGCCAAGTATAACCGTTTGCTTTTGATCGAAAAAATGCTGGGAAAAGATGCTCTTTACGGGCTCTAAAGGCTTGGCTCTCTCGGATAAATAATTTCAAAAAAATCCCCGTTACTACTTGACAAAAGGGGAAATATGTGGTAATATAATCTAGTATCAAGAGAGAGCCGATAAGCCCCTGTAGCTCAGTTGGCAGAGCACTTGACTTTTAATCAAGGTGTCCGGAGTTCGAATCTCCGCAGGAGCACCAAAGCACCTCGTTTGAGGTGCTTTTTTCATAGAGTTAATTTTAAAGGAGAGCGCAATGACGCTAAACGAATTTCTAAATAAAAGCGTTTCCGTTTACCACACGAAGACGGTGATGGAAAAGTTGCTTTTGGACGCAGGCTTTGAGCGAGTGCGTGAAAAAGAGGATTACGCGCTTTTGCCTGAGGGAAAATATTTCGTTACCCGTGCGGACGCTTCCTTGATTGCTTTTGTTTTGCCCAAGGATACACCGTGCGGCTTCCAAATTGCCGCCGCGCATAGCGATTCTCCCGCTTTTTTTGTCACGGGAGAAAAGCACGACGGAAAGCTTGTGCGCCTTACCGTCGAGAAATACGGCGGTCCTCATTCCGCAACTTGGTTTGATCGCCCCCTTAAGCTTGCAGGTCGCGTGATGGTCAAGAACGGTGCGGGGGTACGCTCCTTGCTTTACGCAAGGGAAGAGCCTCTCTATATTCCAAGCGTTGCGCCACACCAAGATAAAGAATCGGAAAAACGCGTTCTTTCTAATCCTGCCGTGGATCTTCTCCCGATTTTCTCAATGGATGACGGAAAAGCGGACGCCTTAAAAAGAGCGATCGCCACACACCTTGGTGTCAGTACGGACGATATACTTTCCTACGATCTCTTTCTTTCTGCCGACGAGCAGCCAAGAGCTTGGGGGGATGGCTTTGTTTGTGCGCCAAGGCTTGACGACCTTGCCTGTGTTTACGGACTCCTTGACGGATTTTTAAAATCGATACCGCATCGCGCGGTTTCCGTTCTTGCCGTCTTCCACGGTGAAGAGGTGGGAAGCGTGCTTTCCGAGGGGGCAGATTCGAGCTTTTTGAGCGATACGCTTGCGCGCATTGCTGCGGCACTTGGTCTTTCGTGTGCAAAAATGCTTGCCGGGAGCTTTATGATATCGGCAGACAATGCCCACGCCGTGCATCCTGCGCATCCTGAGTTATACGATGCACAATCGGCTTGTCACATCAACGGCGGTATCGTGATCAAGCATACCGCTTCTCGCCGCTACACGACGGACGCCTTTTCCGATGCGATGACGAGAACGCTTTGCCGTGACGCAGGCGTTCCCGTGCAGGATTACAGAAATCGCGCCGATCTTCCCGGCGGCGGTACACTTGGAGCCATCTCCGCAACCCACGTTTCCGTCCCCTCGGTGGATATCGGGCTTGCTCAGCTTTCGATGCATTCCGCGTGTGAGATGGGCGGTACCTTAGACGTTGCGTATCTCGGAACACTTGCAAAGCGATATTTTTCCGCTTCGCTTGCCTATACGGACAGCGGTGCTACGTGGGAATATTCCAAAATAGAGGAAACGGTATGAAAATCGCGGTTTTAGACGCAGGCACGCTTGGAAACGATATTTCATTGGATGCACTTTCTTCGTTCGGTACGCTTGCGGTATACGAAAAAACGGCACCGGAGGAAATGTCCGCGCGCGTTGCGGATGCCGACGTGCTTGTTTTGAATAAGGTTCGATGCAACGCGGAAACCTTAAAGGACGCGAAGTGCTTACGTCTTATTTGCGTTGCGGCAACGGGCTACGATAATATCGATCTCGACTATTGTCGCTCGCGCCGGATTGCCGTTTGTAACGTCGTTGGATATTCCACGGAAAGCGTTGCTCAGCTGACGCTTTCGATGGTGTTTTCGCTTTCTACCCATTTGCTTGCTTATCACGGATACGTCGCAAGCGGTCGCTACTCCCATAGCGGGGTTGCAAATGCCGTTTCTCCCGTTTTTCACGAGCTTTCGGGAAAAACTTGGGGTATTCTCGGCTATGGCAATATCGGAAAGCAAGTGGCGCGCGTCGCCGCCGCAATGGGATGTCGGGTGATCGTATGTAAAAAGACCCCCACAAAAGAGGTGTTTCCCGTCGTAGACCTTGACACCCTTTGCAAAGAGGCAGATATTCTCACTGTTCACACGCCACTAACCGATCAAACGCGAGGTGTGCTTGATCGGGCGCATATCGCGCTTATGAAAAAGGATGCCATTCTTGTCAACGTTGCGCGCGGTGCCGTTTTGGATGAAGCGGCAGTCGCAGACGCCGTTTTAAACGCTGCCTTGGGCGGGTTCGGTTGCGACGTATATACGGAAGAGCCCTTTGGGGAAAATCATCCGTATACGGCGCTTTTGGGACATCCTGCCGTTGTTTTAACCCCGCATATGGCTTGGGGCTCGCACGAAGCGAGAAGCCGCTGTATTTCGGAGATCGCGACCAACATTCATTGCTATTTGAAAGGGGAAACACGCAATCGCGTGGACCTTTTGTGATAACCTTAAACAAATGAAAGGAGAGAAAAATGCTTGTTAAAGACTTGCGCTCTATTCTGCTTCATAAGCCGATGCTTAGAGAAATGGAGTTTATTCTTGCAACCGAGCGTTGCTACGGAGAAAAACTCATCAAATTCATCACGCGCTCCGAAACCGCCACTCTCCTTTTGCGCCGTTCCTTGCGAAAGCTCAAGGAAGAGGGAAGGATCTGCTTTTTTGTTGCGGGAGAGGATTTCCATCCAGACAATCAAACGACGCAGTATCTTCTAAATATCTTTCCCGACGAGGAAAAGGACGAGGATTTGGGCAAGGGAAGTGCGAACATCACCATAGCTTGCCTTTATTTGAGATAAAAACAAAGAACGAGGTCAAAGTACCTCGTTCTTTTTATAGCGTAAAAGACGCAAATTTTGTATTTCCCGTGCGTATTTTTGCGGCGTTGTTGCAAGATAGGCGCGAAATGCGCGGCGGAGTGTGCTTTCGCTGACGCCGTAGCGTTCTGATAGAGTGTCGGTATCCATTTTTTCGGAAGCGTTTTCTTGGATATAGCCAAGCGCGCGACGCAGAAATTTAGGGAGAGGAACAGCAAGGTCGCTTTCCATTTCGGGGAGGACCTCTTGCTCTAAAATGGAAAAGATCTGCATTATGGAATACACGGAATCGGCAGGCGCCTTCCACAGTGCTTCCAAGAGGACAAGAAGTCTTGCCAGGGAATCGTGGGGAAGTGAGAGCGCACTCCCGCCGTCGGCAGAGCGAATGCTGAGATTTGGGGCAAAGGCGCGTAAAACGGTAAGCGGTAAGCAAAGCTCGTAGCCACAAAACGCAGGAGAAGAATCCAGCGTTTTTCTGTAAGAAAAGGGAAGCGCCAAAAGTGCGTCGCCCGCCTTTAGGGAATATACACGGCTAGAAAGAAGGATCTTGCTTGGCTCTTCTGCTATGAGAAGGGATACGTTCTCGCTTGTATGGGTGACGGCGTCGCCACGCGCCAAAGAAAAAGAAAACGCGTCAACGGCGGGAAAGTGTATTTCATTTTTCACAGCGTGTAAGCTCCTTTTCTCATCTTTACGACATTTTAACACGACTCCCAGCAAAAAGTCAATAGAATTTCGAAAAATCCGCCGAAAGCGGGAAAAAACTCTTGCCTTTTTGGAAAAAATAGTATATAATATATGCGTAAATTTGATACGGATGGCAGCATCCAAAGAAAGGATTGGTATTTACAATGTTAGTTTCCGCAAAAGAAATGCTCCAAAAAGCAAAAGCAGGTCATTATGCCGTAGCACAGATCAACATCAATAACCTTGAGTGGACTAAGGCTGTTCTTCAGACCGCTGAAGAGCTGAAGTCCCCCGTCATCCTCGGCGTTTCCGAGGGCGCAGGAAAGTATATGTGTGGCTATAAGACCATCGTTGGTATGGTAAAGGGTATGATCGAATGCCTTGGCATCACCGTTCCCGTTGCTCTGCACCTTGACCACGGCTCCTATGAGGGCGCAAAGGCTTGCATTGAGGCAGGCTTCTCCTCCGTTATGTTTGACGGCTCTCACTATCCGATTGAAGAAAACGTTGCAAAGACGAAGGAGCTCGTTGCAGTTTGCGATAAGCTCGGTCTGTCCCTTGAGGCAGAGGTCGGCGCAATCGGCGGTGAAGAGGACGGCGTTGTGGGTGCCGGCGAGTGTGCCGATCCCGATGAGTGCAAGATGATCGCAGACCTCGGCATCACGATGCTTGCCGCAGGTATCGGTAATATTCACGGTAAGTATCCCGAAAACTGGGCAGGTCTTAGCTTTGATACCCTCGCAGCCATCTCCGAGAAGGTGGGAGAGATGCCCCTCGTTCTGCACGGCGGCACGGGCATTCCCGCAGAGATGATCCAAAAGGCAATTTCCTTGGGCGTTTCCAAGATCAACGTAAATACCGAGTGCCAGCTGGCGTTTGCTGCCGCTACGCGCAAGTATATCGAGGAAGGCAAGGATCTCGTCGGCAAGGGCTTTGACCCCAGAAAGGTTCTCGCTCCCGGTGTTGAGGCGATCAAGGCAACGGTAAAAGAGAAGATGGAGCTCTTCGGTTCTGTCGGTAAGGCGTAAGCCATACGATAAAAAGGCGATGCAAAGCATCGCCTTTTTCTTTTATTCGGGAATATTCCAATCGATCGGCTCACGCCCTCTTTCGCGCAAAAACGCATTGATCTTAGAGAAAGGACGGCTACCGAAAAAGCCACGGTACGCCGACAGGGGGCTTGGGTGCGCGGATTCTAGGATAAGGTGAATTTTGTTGGTGATCAGTTCCTTTTTGCGGCGGGCATTCGCGCCCCAAAGTAAAAATGCGATGGGGGCTTTGCTTTGATTCAAAAGAGAAATGATGCGATCGGTAAAGATCTGCCAGCCGATGGCGGCGTGGCTGTTTGCCTCGTGTGCGCGAACGGTAAGGGTAGCGTTTAGCAACAAAACACCTTGCTTTGCCCAAGAAGAGAGATTTCCGTGGTTTGGGGGTGTGATCCCGAGGTCGTTTTTCAATTCCGCATAGATGTTTTGAAGAGATGGCGGAATCTCCACGCCCTTTTTTACCGAGAAGGAAAGTCCGTGCGCCTGGTTGGGCTCGTGATAGGGGTCCTGCCCGATAATAACCGCCTTTACTTCAGAAAACGAGGTGTATTTCAGCGCATTGAAAATATCGTACATATCGGGATAAACGATATGGCTTTTATATTCCGAAGCGAGAAATCTTCGAATCTTTAAATAGTATTCCTTCTCGAACTCCTCTTTTAAAATCGCATCCCATTCGTTTCCAAGCTGAACCATACCGTCACCGCCTTAGCCGTTTTTTCTATTCTATCACTTTTTAAAGAAAAAAGCAAGCATCAAAAAACACTTTCAACGACCCTTTGGCAGTTTTCAGGCGAATATCGCCAATAATCGATGTGACGCACACCATCCGCTTCGGGAAGACTGATCTTGGGCATTTCGTTCCCCTCGCGATGGGAATCAATGATGATGAGCTTTACCTTCATACGCTCGGGCAAGATGCTTTTAATATATACGGACGCCGTTTCGTTTTCCTTGACCCCCTCCTTATACTCGGCAAGCCCCGTTAAGTTTGGGGTAAGCTCTACGAAAATGCCGTAGTTTTCGATGCTTCGAACCACGCCTGCCACCGTCTGTCCTGCGGAAAATAGGGAAGCGTTTTCTTCCCAAGTACCGAGCAGCTCCTTGCGCGAGGTGTAGATGCGTCCGTCCTCGTCAATGCTTCGTATCACGACGGAAAATTCATCTCCGACCGAAAAACGCAGTCTTGGATGAAAAATGCGGGAAACGGAAATGGCATCTACGGGTAAAAGTGCAGTTACCCCGCACCCAACGTCGAGAAAGACGCCAAAGCTCTCCATATGCGTGACCTTAGCCTTGACAACATCGCCCGCACGCAGGGTGGCAATATATTTTGCATAGCATTCCTCTTGTGCCTTACGCCTTGAGAGCAGAATTTTTATTCGCCCCTCGGTGCGGATGATCCGCTTCACGCAAAAGGCAACCATTTTTCCAACGCGTGTGAGAATGGCGATCTCCTTTATCGGAGCGTCCTTGGGTTGATATACCGCTTCTTCCTTGGGGATGATGCCTATGTATGGACCGAGAGCCACGTGTAGATTCATATCGCTGTCACACAAAAGGACGGGGGCTTCTAAAATCGTTCCGTGCTCGGCGGCACGCTCAAGCGCGGAAAGTGTAAAGGCGGACGCAGAAAAGGCGCGATATGCGTTTTCCTTACTTCCTTCGGGTGGATATCCTTTCATTCCAAATACCTCTTTTTTATACTGATACAGTATATGAAAAAAGAAAAACAAAAGAACAAAAAGGGAACCGCATCCTTCTGCGGCTCCCAATTTTTATATTTCACCAAAGGTTATTTGTGCCTCTACGTTGACCTTTCCATCCGTGCGGACCGTACGGAAAAAGTCGTCTTCCTTTTGATGTGCGGCATAAATGTTTACCGTTTCGCCAAGACGCGCTTCGTTCAAAAAATTAAAGCTCATACGGTAAATGCGTTGCCCCTTCATATCCACGGCATCGCATAGCATATCCGAGTAGCGCGTATTGTTCATATGCATATTTTGATCCGTTTCTCCGTAGGAAACGGTGTGCTCTCCCACAAGGCGCAGAGGGGAAGCGGTAGGGAAAACGATGCGGGACGGGGTATCCAGCGTCAGCATCTCTTCGTAATCAAAGCCCGGCGTATATTCACTAACGCGTACGGGGCGGCGGTTTTGAATGTCTACGAGCGCCCAAATGGCAACAGCCTCTGCAACGATGCTTTCACCGCGCCAAATTCGGTAACAGCGTTGGAAGGAAAAGCCGCGACTTTCCACGCCCCAAGTTTCCGCTATGAGATTGTCATAGGGGTAAACCGTAGCATAAAACCCGGCAGAAAAGCGACTGAGCAAGAATGCGAGCCCGCGCTCATCGCGCAAGGACTCAAGGGAAGGTCCCATATGTAAGCATTGCGAATTTGCCGATTCCTGCATAAAGCGCATTAAGGCTGAGGCGCGTGCCACGCCGTTATAATCTAAGTCGTGCGAATCTACACGGCATTCGTTTCTCCACTTCATAGAAATCCTGTCCTTTTCTGTGATTTTACATACGTTAAAATTATACCACGAAAAGGACGGGATTTCTATATTATTTTTCTGTTATTTTGTAAATTTTATTTAGCCCAAATTGATGCGATGCTCGGTCGTATATACGCGTCCGTCGCGCTCTTCGCCTCTGCTTAATCCAAAGCTGACGGAAATTGCCTCGTTGACGCGCTGCATCGTTCCTTCCTCTAGATGTCCCATTTTTTCGCGTAGACGCCGCTTGTCAAGGGTGCGTACCTGTTCTAAAAGAATGACGGAATCCTTGGCAAGCCCTACCTCTTTGGCGTAAATATCGATATGCGTCGGTAATCTCGCTTTGCTCATTTTGCTTGTAATCGCGGCGGCAATCACGGTAGGGCTATATCGGTTCCCGACGTCATTTTGTACGATCAGAACAGGGCGCAAGCCACCTTGCTCGCTTCCGACGACGGGGCTGAGGTCTGCGTAATAGATATCTCCTCTTTTTATGTTCATATCTTTTTCTCCTTTTGCTTTATCGCTTCTTCCCGACTTTACGGTCTTCATAGGTATTCTTGCCTCATTTCACAGGTGTTTAATCATACAAATTGTGGAAAGGAAAAGAAGTTTCCCCATAATTAGGATATGAAAGAGCGCCCGAATTAGGGAGCAGGGAATAAAAAACGGAAACCTCTTTCGACGTTTCCGTTCTGTTTCTATCAGTCGCGGCTTACGACCGTTTCGTCAGCGGGACGAAACAGCATTGAGATGCACCAGATACCGGCGAGCGCAACGATCGTGTAAACGATACGGCTGAACACCGCCAATTGACCGCCACCGATCCAAGCGACTGCGTCGAAGCCGAAAAGCCCAATGCTGCCCCAGTTTAAAGCACCGATAATTACAAGAGCGAGTGCGATGCGATCTAAAATTACCATAGTTAGCTCCTTTCCGACGGAAATACGGATTGCTCCGTTTCTTATAGTTTGCACGACTTTTTATAAAAAATACGCGTTCAAATTTTAAGAAATATGCCTTATTTATCGAAGGAAGGCGCACTTGCGACGAGCTTGCTCCGCAGAAGAGATAGCGCGCGCTTTTCGATGCGGCTGACGTAGGAACGGGAAATTCCCAAGAGCTTTGCCACCTCGCGTTGCGTTTTCGGCGGATGCTTTCCAAGACCGTACCGCAAAATGATGATCTCCTTTTCACGTGGAGAAAGTAGGGTACGGATATAAAAAAGCGCGCGCTCGGTGTGCATCTTGAGGTCAAGATCCTCAAAAACGGTGTCGTCACAGCAAATAATATCGCCGTAGGTGAGCGGATTTCCGTCCTTATCCATATCAATGGTTTCTTCTAGAGATACCTCATTGGCGTATTTTTTTTGCGATCGGAAAAACATTAAGATCTCGTTTTGAATACATTTTGCCGCGTAGGTGGCAAAGCGCGCTCCGTTTTTTACGTCGAAGGTATCCACCGCCTTAATAAGACCGATGGAACCTATCGAAACGAGATCGTCTTGCGATGGGTGTGAGATGTAATATTTTCGCACGATGTGGGCTACGAGCCGCAAATTGTGTTCAATGAGCTTGGCTCTGGCATCGCTGTCGCCTTGCGCCTTTTTTAAGAAAAGTGCCTTTTCCTCTGCAGAGGGCAAGGGCGGGGGGAAGCTCTGCTCGCCACCGATTCCCAAAATGAAACAAAAAAAGTGCGAAACGAGCGTTCCCAAGAAATGAAATACCATATAAAGCGTCCTCCTGATCTCTGAATCAATAAAAAAACCGCATACACAAATGGTATGCGGTCACGGCTTGTTTGTATGAAATTAAAAATCAAATCCGTAGCCCTCGTTGGCGCTTTGCGAAATGATTGGAACGGATATAATGCGTTCGGCCTTTTTATTAATACGTGATATGCGCGAAGCGACGGTTGCTCTCGGTGTCCTTTTGCCATAGGTGAAGCAAAGGGCGGCAAGCTCGTAAACGTCCGCGCGGCGCGGATAGATCTCCGCAAGATAACGGATCAAAAACACTTCCTCGGGGGAAAGGGGAACCTTTTGTCCGCAAAGGAATACCTTACGGTCAAAGGGGACGAGCAGAAGTCCCGAAATGATGTAGCTGCCAAAAAATGTTGAGGCGTGCGGCGCAGGCTCCGAAAAATAAAGGGCTTGAAATTGCAGCGTGCGCTTTTGCACGCGCAGGGAATACTTTAGATCGGGCGCGAGCGCATCGACGTTCGTATTTGAAAGAACGATAACGGCGATATTGGGGGAAGCAGTACGAATGTGCTTTAGTTTCTTTTTTAGGAGATCGGTAACCTCGGGTACCTTGATGAGGATAGCTTCGGGCTTGTATTTTTCCGCAACGCGGATCATATTGCCGTACGTAGCACAAAAGACAAAGCAATGTAGCTTTGCGAAAGTGCGGCGCATTTCCTCGGTTTCTTCCGCAGTCGGTGTAACAACAAGAAGCATAAGCCTTTCCCCTTTTTAAAAACTACTCTCATTCTACCATATATACGCTTTAAAATCAAGATTTTTTTGCTTTTTCTTGACTTCCGCCGATAAAAAGGCTATACTGATACTGTAAAGACTTTTGGAAAGAGGATCCTCTATGAAAAGAAACGTTTTGATCGTTGGCGGCTCGCGCGGTATTGGCGCTACGATGGTGCGGCTTTTTTCGCACGCAGGATATGGCGTCGCCTTTACGTATGCACGCGCCGAAAAGGAAGCTAAACACCTGGCTTGCGAAACGGGCTCTCTTGCGATTTGTGCAGATTCCGCAAAGCGCGAGGCGATGGATGCCGCGATCCAAAAGTTTCATACAGCACTCGGCAAAGCGGACGTTTTGATCAACAATGCCGCCATCTCGAAGATCGGGCTTTTCACCGATATCACAGAGGACGAGTGGGCGACAATGCGCACTGTAAATTTAGATGCTCCGATGTACTATGCAAAGCAACTTATCCCCGATATGGTTGCAAAAAAACAGGGAAGAATCATTAATATTTCTTCGATGTGGGGGCAGGTTGGCGCATCGTGCGAGGTGGCTTACTCCACCACCAAGGCGGCGCTTATTGGATTTACAAAGGCACTTGCCAAGGAGCTTGGTCCCTCGGGAATCACGGTCAATGCGATCGCCCCAGGTGTGATCGCAACGGAAATGAATGCATCCCTTGCTCCCGATGTTCTGGGGGCGCTTTGCGAGGAAACCCCGCTTGGTCGCCTCGGTACCACTGAGGACGTTGCCAAGGCGGCACTCTTTTTGGCAGGGGATGATGCGGAATTTATCACGGGACAGGTGCTTGCGGTAAACGGCGGATTCGTTGTCTAAAATTCTTTCAACAAGTTCACATAAAATTTTCGTTACATCTTGCAAAAACAGAATTTTTTTGCTATAATATAAAAGAGGCGTTTTCGTGTTTTTTCTAACGCTTCAAGGTTTGGGCAAGGGATAAGGTCATACTAGGCGGGGCAGTAGCGGCGCCCTGTATCTGAAATCCGCTATAGCAGGGCTGAATTCCTTGTTTGAGGCGTGCTTTTGTGTGGTCTGCGCCGCATCCTTCTGTGTTGAAGAATTGGTCTTGCGCAATCAAAAACCGTGAACTATGTCAGGTGGGGAACCAAGCAGCATTAAGCGGATCCTTTGATGTGCCGCAGGGAAGCCTGTTCGGAGCAGAAGCTGCGGAGAGCGCGCATAAAAACACCGTCGAGAACGGGGTGTATGATCTTATCCTGTGCCCAAACGGAAGAAAAGGCGTGAATGCGTGCCGCATAGCACGCTTTTCGCCTTTCTTTTTTAAATCTGCAAGGAGTGGCTTATGTATAAAGCACTGTACAGAAAATGGCGTCCGCAGGATTTTGACACCGTTTGCGGACAAAATCATATCACTGACGTTTTAAAATACCAGATCGCGAACGGTAAGTTTTCTCACGCCTACCTGTTTTGCGGCTCTCGCGGTACAGGTAAGACCTCTTGCGCCAAAATTATGGCAAAGG
>JAZSBJ010000080.1:0-17545 GCA_045602305.1 Eubacteriales bacterium
TACTTCGGACCGACGGTGCGAAGCTGAGGCTTGAAGGTGTAGGTGGTGAACTGGGAGAGATTGTCGGTAAAGACGACCTCCTTGACGTTCAGCTCATCCTTGATGATGTTGGCAAAGAATTCGGGAAGCGCCTCGTCTGCCTTGACAAACATCTTGCCGATGGGCTGACGGTTCTTGATGGATGCGGCGTTTCTTGCCGAGCGACCCAGCACGGTCACGGCAAGGACTTCCTTCATACGCGCTTCAAGCGCTCTGTCGATGCGCGACGCGTCCACCGTGGGGTAGTCGCAAAGATGCACGCTTACGGGTGCCGTCGCGTCCTCGCCCACAACGAGGTTTTGATACATATCCTCTGCCATAAAGGGTAAAAGAGGTGCTACCGTCTTGACCGTCGTCACGAGGGCGGTGTACAGGGTATCGTAGGCGGCGATCTTATCGTCCGTCATCTCCTTGCCCCAATAACGCTCACGGTTGCAGCGCACGTACCAGTTGGACATCTCGTCCACAAAGTCGTCGAGCGCACGGGTGGCTTCGGGAATTTGATACTTCTCAAGGCAAGCGTCCACCGTACCCACCATCGTATAAAGGCGGGAGAGAAGCCACTTATCCATCACGGTCAGCGCCTCTTCCTTGACGGTGTGCTTCTTGGGCTCGTAGCCGTCGATGCCCGCATAGAGGGTAAAGAACGCATAGGTGTTCCAAAGCGTACCCATAAACTTTCTCTGTCCCTCGACCACCGCCTCGCGGAAGAAGCGGTTGGGAAGCCAGGGCGCGGAGTTGGAATAGAAGTACCAACGAATGGCGTCCGCACCAAACTCCTCCAGTGCCTCGAAGGGATCGACCGCGTTACCCTTGGACTTGGACATCTTCTGTCCGTCCTTATCTAACACGTGACCAAGCACGAGAACGTTCTTATAGGGAGCCTTATCAAAGATCAAGGTGGAAATTGCCATCAAGGAGTAGAACCAGCCGCGCGTCTGGTCCACGCCCTCGGAGATCCAATCGGCGGGGAAATGCTTGTCAAAGATCTCCTTGTTTTCAAAGGGGTAGTGCCACTGTGCAAAGGGCATCGCACCCGAGTCAAACCAGCAGTCGATAACCTCGGGAACGCGGTGCATCTCCTGTCCGCAATCGGGACAGGTCACCGTCACCTCGTCAATGTAGGGGCGGTGAAGCTCGATCTTCTCGGGGCAATTCTTCGACATTGCCTTCAATTCCTCGATCGAGCCGATGGCGTGCGTCTTGCCGCAGGAGCATTCCCAGATGTTAAGAGGCGTACCCCAATAGCGGTTGCGGGAAAGACCCCAGTCCTGAATGTTCTCAAGCCAGTCGCCGAAGCGTCCCTTACCGATGTTCTCGGGGATCCAGTTGACCGTCGCGTTGTTCTTAAGGAGCTGATCCTTCACCGCCGTCATACGGATAAACCAAGACTCGCGTGCGTAGTAGATGAGGGGGGTATTGCAGCGCCAGCAATGGGGATAATCGTGCTCAAACTTGGGCGCGGAGAAGAGCTTGCCCTCCTTGTCAAGATCGACGAGAACCAGGGGATCGGCGTCCTTCACAAACTTGCCCGCGTAGGGGGTTTCCTTGGTCATCTCGCCCTTGCCGTCCACAAACTGCACAAAGGGAAGATCATAGTTTCTGCCGACGCGCGAGTCATCCTCACCAAAGGCGGGCGCGATATGGACGATACCCGTACCGTCCGACATCGTAACGTAGCCGTCCACGGTGACGAAGTGCGCCTTTTTCTTTTGTCTTGCGGCTTCTTTGCCCGTGCATTCAAAGAGAGGCTCGTACGCCTTGCCCTCAAGGGATGCACCCGTCATTCTATCAAGGATCTCGTACGCAGGCGCGCCGTCCTTGGCAAGCGAGCCGAGGACGCTATCTAACAGCGCCTCTGCCATATAGTAGATATATCCGTCTGCCGCCTTGACCTTGACGTAGCTTTCCTTGGGGTTGACGCAGAGGGCAACGTTCGAGGGAAGCGTCCAAGGGGTGGTCGTCCACGCGAGAAGGTAGGCGTCCTCGCCCACAACGCGGAAGCGCACAACGGCACTTCTTTCCTTTACCGTCTTATAGCCCTGCGCGACCTCGTGGCTCGAAAGCGGGGTGCCGCAACGGGGGCAATAGGGCACGATCTTAAAGCCCTTATAAAGAAGTCCCTTATCGAAGATCTTTTTGAGTGCCCACCACTCCGACTCGATAAAGGAGTCGTGATAGGTCACGTAAGGGTCGTCCATATCCGCCCAGAAGCCGACGCGGTCGGAAAAGTCCTCCCACATTCCCTTGTACTTCCAAACGCTCTCCTTACACTTGCCGATAAAGGGGTCAAGACCGTATTCCTCGATCTGCTCCTTGCCGTCAAGACCGAGCATCTTCTCGACCTCAAGCTCTACGGGAAGACCGTGGGTATCCCAGCCCGCCTTACGGACGACCTCGTATCCCTTCATCGTGCGATAACGGGGGATCATATCCTTGATTACGCGGGTGAGAACGTGCCCGATGTGGGGCTTGCCGTTGGCGGTCGGAGGACCGTCGTAGAAGGTGAACGAGGGTGCGCCGTCGCGAAGCTCGACACTCTTCTCAAAGATGCCCTTTTCGTTCCAAAACTTGAGCGTTGCCGCCTCTCTTTCCTTAAAGCCGAGGCTGGTGGGAACTTTCTTAAACATAATTTCCTCCAAGACTGAAAAGTCGTTATTTCCAAAAAATAAAAAGCCTCGGCGTCCAAGAACAAGACAAGCCAAAGCTCATAAACCACTTATTCCATACCCACGATATGTTACCCTTTTACGGCGGGTGCCCGTCGCGCCTTACTGATTCCTTCGGGCGCGCAGCTCGGGAGTGATCTTCGATGAGGGTGTCGGATGCCGTCTTTCACCGTACACGGCTCGCTAAACCCGCAGGTCCTCTCTACTCTCTCCGTCATAGCCTTTGTGATTTTCGTTCCTATATTATAGTACATTTTTTCGCGCGTGTCAAGTGGTTTTGGCTAAACTTTTCTTTTGCGCGCACGCACGTGCAACTTTTTACAAAAACCCCCTTTATTTCTTGCGCGGTTTGTAGTATAATGAATGTGCTGTGAGCCGATTGGAACGGCGCAAACGAAATCAAAAGAAAGGGGAAGGGATATGAAGCGAAAGGACGCATTGCCCGAGCTTTTGGCGCCCGCAGGAAGCGAGGACGCCTTTTATGCCGCCATTGCAGGCGGTGCGGACGCCGTGTATCTCGGCGTTAACGAGGGCGCATCCAACGCGCGCACGCTCGCCGAAAACTTTTCAAGAGAACAGCTCTCCCGTCTAATTCCCCTTGCCCACGCGCACGGCGTGCGCGTATATGTGACGCTCAACACGCTCCTTTGCGACCGCGAGCTTCCCGCGCTTTTGTCGCTCGCCGAGTTTTTATACGGGGCGGGGGCGGACGGCGCCATCGTCGCAGACCTCGGTCTTGCGGCAATGCTCCGCGCACGCGTGCCGCATCTTCCCTTGCACGCATCCACCCAAGCCTTTACCCACTCCACAAGAACAGCAAACGCGCTTGCCTCTCTCGGCTTTTCGCGCGTCGTTCTCGCCCGCGAGCTGGATGAGGAGAGCATCTGCGCCATCACCCAAAACGCCGCCCCTGAAACCGAGATCTTCTTGCACGGGGCACTTTGCGTTTCCCATTCGGGCGAGTGTCTTTTTTCCTCGCTCGTCGGGGGAAGAAGCGGCAACCGCGGTGCCTGCGCTCAGCCCTGTCGCCTGCCCTATGAGGGCGGATACCCCTTGAGCCTTAAGGACTATTCCCTCGCCCGCCACATTCCCGCGCTGATCGCGTCGGGCGTTGCCTCGTTAAAGATCGAGGGGCGTATGAAGAGCCCCGCCTACGTCTTTGGCGTCACGCGCATCTTCCGCCGCCTGCTCGACGAGGGGCGCGCCGCCACCGACGGAGAAATGGACGCCCTCGCGCGCATCTTCTCGCGCGACGGGTTTACCGACGGCTACTTCACGGGCAATCTCCAAAATATGGGGGGCGTGCGCCGCGAGGCGGACAAGAGTGCGTCCCGCGCCGATGCGACGAGCATTCCCTCTCTCCCCGTCATTCCCTTAGAGGCAAAAGCGGAGATCGTTGCCGACGCCCCCGCCACCCTCACCCTCACCTTTACCGCGCGTGGCGGAAGGGTTTACACCGCAAAAGCAGAGGGAAGCACGCCGCTTCCCGCGCAAAACGCCGCATTAACAAGAGAAAATGTAAACGAAAGGTTAGCAAAACTCGGTGGAACGGGCTTTGCCCTTGCCGCGCTTGACCTCACCCTCGACGAGGGGCTCTTCTTGCCCGTCGGTGCGCTGAACACCTTGCGGCGCGACGCCGTTTCCGCCCTGCTTTCCGCGCTTGCCGTGGGAGAGCAAGCCGAGCCTACTCCCGCCCCCGCACTCGCCCCCGAAGAAAAGAGCGCTCCCCTACATACCGCGCTCTTCTACCGTGAAGACACCTTTGCGGCGGTGGATAAAGCGTCCTTTGACCTTACCTTTCTCGCCTTTTCCGCCTGCGTATCGCTCCCTGAGGGCGCACCCTTGCCCGACGGCGTTGCCCTGCCCCCCGTGCTTTTCGACCGCGAGGAAGCGGAAGTGCTGCCCGCGCTTCGGCGCTTAAAGGAGAGGGGCGTGCGCTACGCGCTCATCGCTTCGCTCGGGCAAATTTCTCTTGCGCGCGAGGCGGGGCTCATCCCCTTTGGCGACTTCCGCTTGAACATTACGAACGCGCCCGCGCGCGCCCTCTACCGTGCCCTTGGGGTCACATCCACCCTCGCTTCGGCAGAGTGTCCCCCTGCCGCCGCACGCGCGCTTGACGCTTCTCTTATCACCTACGGAAGAATTCCCCTGATGCTCACCGAGCGTTGCTTTGTCAAGGAATTCTTCGGCTGCCACACCTGTGGCGACGCCGTCCTTACCGACCGCCGCGGTGCGCGCTTCCCCGTTTTGCGGGAATATATGCACCGATGCCTTATCCTTAACAGTTTACCCACCTATCTTGCCGACACCGCGGTGCTTGACACCCCCGCGTCCACGCATATGATCTTTAGCGTGGAAACGCCGAAGGAAGCGCGCGCGGTGCTTGCCGCCTACCGTGCGCGTGCGCCCCTTTCTTTCCCCGTGCGCCGTGCCTTTAAGGTGACGAAAGGAGTATCCCCGTGCTGATCCTTGCATCCAAATCCCCGCGCCGCCGCGAGCTGATCGCCTCGCTCGGTCGCCCCTTCGTCTGCAAAACGGCAGACGCTGACGAGCATATTCCAAGCGGTCTTACCCCCGCCAAGGCAGTCACCCTGCTCGCGACCCGCAAAGCAGAGGCAGGCGCCGTCGGGGAATCTCCCGACGATATCGTCATCGGTGCCGACACCCTCGTGTTTTATAAAGACGAGCCCCTCGGCAAGCCGAGGGACACCGAGGACGCTGTGCGGATGCTTTCCCTGCTTTCGGGCACCGAGCATCTCGTTTTAACGGGCGTTGCCGTCGTCCACGGGGGAAAAACACTTGCCGCCGCCGACACGACGGTAGTGCGCTTCCGCAAGCTCACCCAAAAGGAAATTTTAGCCTATGTAAAAACGGGCGAGCCGATGGACAAGGCGGGTGCCTACGGCATCCAAGGCAAGGGCGGGGCGCTCGTCGACTCCTATCACGGCAATTTTGACAACGTCATAGGACTTCCCTGCGCGCTTCTTTCCTCGCTCATCGAAACGCAGGAAAAGCGGTATAAAATCGCGCGCGTTACCCAAAAACTAAAGGAGATATACCCCGACGCCACCTGCGCTTTGCGTTACGGCGGCGATCCTTGGCGGCTTCTCGTGATGGGCAGGCTCTCCGCCCAATGCACCGACAAGCGCGTAAACGAGGTGTCCGTCCCCCTCTTTGAAAAATACCCCACCCCCGAGGCAATGGCGAACGCCGACCTCTCCGCGCTTTGTGAGCTTGTGCGCCCCTGCGGGCTTCACATCACCAAGGGCAACGACCTAAAAAAGAGCGCCGAGATGCTTCTCTCGCGCTTTGACGGCAAGCTCCCCGACACGATGGACGAGCTGCTTCTTTTCCCGGGTGTTGGAAGAAAGATCGCCAACCTTTTGCTCGGTGACGTCTTTGGCAAGCCCGCCGTCGTGACCGATACCCACTTCATTCGCATTATGGGCAGGCTCGGCGCATATCCCGAAACGGAAAAGAACCCCGCGAAGATCGAGCGCATCACCACCCCCTTGATCGCCCCAGAGGAAAGCGCCGACTTTTGTCACCGCATCGTAGAGTTCGGACGGGATACCTGCACCGCCCGCACACCGAAGTGCGCGTCTTGCCCCCTCTTCTCGCTCTGCGATCACGCAAATAAGTAAATAATGCTTTACTTTTGAGGATATTATGGAAAAGCTCACCGTTTCCCGCCCCATCATCGTTGAGGGAAAATACGACAAGATCAAGCTCGATTCCCTGCTTTCCGCCCATATCATTCCCACGGATGGCTTTGCCCTCTTTAAAAAGGGGGAAAAGGCGGCACTTCTTCGCCGTCTTGCCGAGGAGCGCGGCGTCATCGTCCTCACCGACGCCGATGGTGGCGGGCGGCAGATCCGCGCCTATCTTTCGGAGATCTTACCAAAAGAAAAGGTCATTCACCTATACACCCCCGCCATTCCCGGCAAGGAAAAGCGCAAGGCGCACGCGGGCAAGGCAGGACTTCTCGGCGTTGAGGGAATGGACGCCGCGCTGTTGCGCGAGCTTTTTCGTCCCTTTGCCGACGGCGCGCCCGTAAGGCCGTGCGGCGGCATCACCAAAAACGATTTTTACACCGACGGGCTTTCGGGCAAAACGGGCGCAAAGGAGAAAAGAGAGGCGCTTTGCCGCCATCTCCGTTTTCCGCCCGATATGACGGCGAACGCCCTGCTCGATGCCCTCAACCTGCTATATACCAAGGAAGAATACCGCGCCATTCTCGACGCGCTTTCCAAGTAAATTATACGAGAAAGGAATCTTATGGATATTTCAAGCACCTTTTCCGCTGTGCGCGTTCTATACGATTGCCTCATCAAGGGAAAGCCCAATTTTGCACAGATCAAGCCCCACCCCGCAAAGACACGCCTGCTCTCTCCCGTAAAGGAATCCTTTTTCCCCAAGGCACGCCCTGCGCGCGTAGGGGTCGACGGAGAAAAGCTATACCGCTTTGCCCGCGAGATCTCGGAAGAACGGGCGGCAAGCGTACACGCCGTCACAGTCATCGCCCGCGGCAAGTGCGTTTTTGAGGCGGCACGGGCGGGCTACTCCACCGCGATGCCGCACGCGGCGTTCTCCCTCTCCAAAACGCTCACGGGGCTCGCCGTCGGCTTGCTCGCAGACGACGGACGCCTTGCCACCACCGACACCGTGCTGTCCTTTTTCCCCGAGCTTGCGGGAAAGCGCCAGGTCGCGAAGTTCAAGGCGATGACGGTCGAGCATCTGCTTTCGATGTCGGCGGATATTCCCTTTAACGAGATCGGCGTCGTTTGCTCCGAGAATTACACCAAATCCTTTTTCTCTTCTTCCCTGCGCTCCCCGCTTGGCGAGGGCTTTTTCTACAACAGTATGTGCAGTTATATCCTCGCCGAGATCGTCACGCGCATCGCGGGAGCATCGCTCTCCGACTTTCTTTCTGCACGCATTCTTCTCCCGATGGGCATTCAAAACTATTTTTGGGAGAAGTCAAGTGAGGGCGTTGAGAAGGGCGGCTGGGGGCTTTACCTTTCGACAAGGAGTATGGCAAAAATCGGTCAGCTCTTCCTTTCGGGCGGCGTGTGGCAGGGCAAGCGCCTCATCTCGGCGTCTTGGATCGCAAGAATGACCGAGAAGCACACAAGCGTCCCCGACAAGACAGGGCCCTTTGATTACGGATACCATATTTGGTGCCACAAGGAGGACGGCAGCATTCTTCTCAACGGAATGCTCGGACAAAACGTTTGGATCCAACCGAAGCTCGGGCTCGTCGTCGCCATCACGGCGGGGGACAGCTGTCTGTTCCAAGACGCCTTTTCGCTGATGTCGGCAATGCGGCATCTAAAAAATATGACGGGACACGACACCCGCGCGCTCGCCAAGGCACGCCGTCACATCGCCCGCCACTTTGGAGAAAAGGGCGCCCTCATTCCCCCTTACGTGAGCCACGAAAACCACGACGCGCGAGATATGCTCTTCCCCGCACTCTACGGTCCCTTTTCCGTTCCCGAAAACAACGGGGGCGTTTTACCCTTGATCACCCGACTTGTGCAAAACAGCCCGACGGCGGGCATCTCCTCGCTCACCATCCACAAAATAGACAAGAAGGAAACCCTGCTCTTCACCTTTATTGAGGGCAAGGCAAAATACCGCATCAAGGCGGGCAACTGCCGCTTTGCGGAAAGCGTGCTTTCCGTCCACGGGGAAGTATACCGCGTTACCGCAGCGTATGCGATGGGACTTGACGAGGAGAGAGAGCCGTATTTGCGCCTTGAATTGCGCTTCCCCGCCTTGGCGGGCACGCGCCGTTTTTTGTTCCGCCGCGACGGGGACGGCTTCTCCGTCGTTCTCAGCGAACAGCCGGGCTACGAATTCGTGCAAAAGCTCTTAAAGAATGCATCCGAGGAGAAAAACGATCTCATCGAAGCGCTCACAAAAACGAACTCGCCCCTTGCTCCCCTGCTCCGCCGCGTGAGCAACATTTTCGCGCCCACCCTGAAGTTAACGCATACGGGCATAAAAAAGACGGACGCGACCGCAACAAAAAAAGGATAAAAGCCCTTGCTTTTCCCCCCTGCCTTTGCTATAATATAAGGCGTATTACGACCATTTCAAAAAAATCATTTTATTTTCCTTTTTCGGAGGTACCCAAGCGATGGAAAAAATCAAAATGCTGACCCCTCTCGTCGAGATGGACGGCGACGAGATGACGAGAATCCTTTGGAAGATGATCAAGGACGAGCTTCTTCTCCCCTTCGTGGAGCTGAAAACGGAGTATTACGACCTTGGACTTCCCGAGAGAGAAAGAACCAAGGACAAGGTGACCTTTGATTCGGCATACGCCACCAAAAAATACGGCGTTGCCGTCAAGTGCGCCACCATCACCCCCAACCGCCAGCGCGTAGAGGAGTACAATCTCTCTGAAATGTGGAAGAGCCCCAACGGCACCATTCGCGCCATTCTTGACGGTACGGTGTTCCGCGTCCCCATTCTTCTTGACTTTATTCATCCCGCAGTCCGCAACTGGAAAAAGCCCATCACCATCGCCCGTCACGCCTACGGCGACATCTACAAGGCGACCGAGTACCGCGTTCCCGCCGAGGGCAAGGCGGAGCTTGTCTTTACCGACAAGGACGGCAAGGAAACCTTCCGCGAAACGGTGTACGACTTTGAATGTGCGGGCGTGCTTCAGGGCTCCTACAACAAGGATTCGTCCATTCGTTCCTTTGCACACGCCTGCTTCAAGTATGCCCTCTCGACCAAGCAGGACCTTTGGTTCTCCACCAAGGACACCATCTCCAAGCAGTACGACCAGACCTTTAAGCTCATCTTCCAAGAGATCTACGACGCCGAGTACAAGGCAGATTTTGAAAAGGCGGGCATCACCTACTTCTACACCCCCATCGACGACGCCGTCGCACGCGTGATCCGCAGTGAGGGCGGCTTTATTTGGGCTTGCAAGAACTACGACGGCGACGTGATGAGCGATATGGTTTCGACCGCGTTCGGCTCGCTCGCGATGATGACCTCGGTGCTGGTTTCCCCCGACGGAAACTACGAGTACGAGGCGGCGCACGGCACCGTCACCCGTCACTATTACAAGTACTTACAGGGCGAGGAAACCTCGACCAACCCGATGGCGACCATCTACGCGTGGTCGGGCGCACTCAGAAAGCGCGGCGAGCTTGATAACCTCACCGACCTCGTTGCCTTTGCCGATGCCCTGGAGGCGGCTTGCATCGACACCCTCTCGTCGGGCGTGATGACCAAGGACCTCGTTTCGCTCACCGACGGAAGCGTAAAGACGCGCGCCGTCACCTCGGCAGAATTTATCGCCGAGATCCGCAAAAATCTCGAAGCGCGCCTCGGCGCGTAAGTGCGCTCCGCGCACAAACAAGAAAAGGACGGGAACGCGTTTCTCGTCCTTTTCTTATGCTTTTATGCAAAAATTTCAAAAGCAAAAGAAAAAGGCGAGGGATGCACCCTCGTCTTAATTCTATAAAACCTTATTTTTGTTTGCGGTTATGCCAAAAGGCGTCGCGTTTTCCGCTAAAGCCTTGTTTTTAAGAAAGGGAGTAGACGGATTTTGAGCAGAATTTTTCGTTCTCGAGCGCGAGCCGTATTTATATACGGCAAGTGAAGAGAACGGAAAAAGCAAACAAAAAATTGATATAAGGAGAAAACCGTAGGTTTTCAACCTTAATCAAAAAGGAAAAAGAAAAAGACGAGATTCGCACCCTCGTCTTAATTCTATAAAACCTTATTTTTGTTTGCGGTTATGCCAAAAGGCGTCGCGCCCTTTTTATTTTTGTCTTCTTATATCCACTCCCCTGAATAGGAAGGGGTCGAACTCGCCGAACAGGCGGCTCGTGATGCGCTCGTCGTAGCGCTCAAAAAGATTCTTCTGTCCGAGGTTGGTGCTGACGATCATACTCTTTCCGAGGTTGATGCGCGTGTTGATGATGGAATAAAGCGCAGAAACGGTAAACTGATTGGTTAGCTCCGCACCGAGGTCGTCCATAATGAGAAGATCGCATTCAAGGTACTTTGCACTGCGGCTCTCCGTGTCGCCGTAGCCACTCTTAAAGCGGTCATACTCAAAGTCCGCGATGATGTTTTGTGCCGTTTCGTACACCACGTCAAAGCCACGCTCAATGGCACGCTTGGCAATCGCGGTGGAAAGATGCGTCTTGCCGAGTCCCGTGCCGCCCATAAAGAGAAGATTTCTTCCCGTTTTCTCAAAGCTCTCGGCGAGGTCCTTGGCGGCAGAGAGTGCCACCTCGGCATATTTTAACGCCTCTCCCTCGTAAAAACGCAAAGAGAAGTTGTCAAAACTCTGCTTTTTAAGGAGTGCGCCCAATCCCGACGAGCGATAACCCGCCTCAATGAGCATCTGCTTCATACAAGCGCAAAGCCCTCTCTCGGCGCGTCCCGTATCGCGGCAAACGGGGCAAACGGGAACGGCGTCGGTATAGTTTTCAGGGAGTCCAAGCGAGGAAAGAAGGACCTTTCTTCTCTCCTGCAGAGAAAGATTTTCTTCCTTAAGCGCCAAAACGCGCGCTTCCACGTCCACCTTTTCCATTGCCACACGGACGAGGGCAAAGCCCGTCCCCGCAAGGCGGCGGTCGATCTCCTTTATTTCGGGGCATTTGGCATATACCTCGGCTGTGTGCGCCTCTGCGACGCGCGCGCTCTCTTGCCTTCTCTTAGCAAGAAGCCCTTCTACGTAGCCGTAATTTTCCTTGCTGAAGCCCATAGTCGTTTCCTTTCCTAGTTAATCGTCCTTTTTTCCGTAGCTGCGGTCCAGCGCGTGCGCGAAGAAATCGTCTACGTCAAAGGAGCGCATCTCGTCCTTTTCCTTTTCCTTGGCGGCTTTGGGGGTTCTTTTTCCCGCCTTTTCCGCCCGTTCCTTTTCAAGCAGTGCGTTGGCGTCTGCCGCCGTCTTGCATCCCGCGGTGTTGAAGCGCGTGATGATCTTATCGGCGTAGGAAACCGACGCCTTACCCGTTGCGCCCACCGTAATGTCATACGCGAGCCCGATGACGGCGTCATCGTATCCGTATTCCACGCACCATCTTGTGAACGCCTCTTCCTCTTTTGCGGTGAGGGCGCGCTCTCCCATACCGAAGAGGCGTCTGAGCGCCCCCTCGCGCGAGCGCATCAGGCGGTGCTTTTCTATGTGCGCTTCGAGCTGTTCAAAGGCAAGAACGCCTTGGTCGTAGAGCGAAAAGGCGACCTTTTCCACGTAGCGCATCGGTTTTTTCGCCTTCTCGCCGTAGTATTCGAGCAAAAGGCAGATGTACTCACAGCTTAAGTGAAGCTCCTCGTTCAGTCCAACGAGGATCCCTATATCGGTAGAGGATAAGACCTTTCCGTAGATCTGCTGACACGCCTCGATAAAGGGGGCAAGGTTTCCCTTTTCGATCAAGCGGGAAAGCTCGCCGCCCGAATAATCGGGCAATGCGTCCTCGGAGCGCACGGGGCGCTTTTGGGGCTTTTCGGGTGCGCTCGGCGCGTCCCCGTCCGTTTTGGCGGGGGCGTCCTTTTTTCCTGCGGGTGCGGTTTTGATCAGCCCTGCGCCGCGCCAAAAGGCAAGCGCATCCTTGGCGTCGCCCAGTGTTTCAAGGCGCGCTTGCGCCGCAAGCTCCTCGGCGGAAAGGGGGGCGTCCGCCGCAAGAAGGAGCGCGAGAACGCGAAGCTCCTCGAAAGAAGCGTTATAAAACGCTTCCGTCTTTTCGGGGGCTTTCCCCGAACGAATGTAACGCTTCAACGCCCGTCCTCCTTTTCCTTGATCGCATAGCAAAGCATCATCAGCGAATCGCCCATATGCATATTTTCAATCAAAACGTCGGGATAATCGGGAAGAGAAAGCTCTTGGTTGGAAAAATTCCAAATTCCCTTTACGCCTGCCGCGGCAAGCCGTCTTGCCTCTCCCTCAGCGGCGTCCTTGGGCGTAGTCAAAACGCCAATATCAATGTGCGCGGAGCGCACGTACTCCTCAAGCCCCGAAACATTGTACACGGGAATGCCGCCAAAGGTGCGACCGATCACACCCTCATCGGTGTCGAACATCGCTGTGCGTACCACGCCGCGGCGCTCAAACATATGGCTCGAAACGAGCGCGCGACCAAGGTTGCCCGCACCTACGATCACCGCGCGATACCCCTCGGTAACGCCGAGAAGCTCGCCGATCTGCTCGTAAAGATATCTCACGTTATAGCCGTAGCCCTGCTGACCGAAGCCGCCAAAGCAGTTGAGGTCCTGACGGATCTGCGACGCCGTCACGCCCATCATCGCAGAAAGGCGCGCCGAGGAGATGCGAAGCTCGTTTTTGCGAAGCAGGTCGCCAAGAAAGCGGTGATATCTCGGCAAGCGGCGCACGACCGCCACCGATACCATTCCGCGCTCCGCCGCGCTCTTGGTGCGGCGCATAGTTCTTTTTCTTTGTTCTGACATATTCGTTGTTCCTTCGGTGTTGATATGGCGCTTTACAGCGCGTCGTCCTCGGCAGATGCGTTTTGGGTGCTTTGTGCGATATGCCCCGCCAAATATTCGTAGTAGCCCTGTGCCGCGATCATCGCGCCGTTGTCCCCGCACAGAGAGATGGGCGGCATACAAAGCCCCCGTCCCATTTTTTCGCAAAGGGTGCTAAGGCGCGCGCGCAAATGCGAGTTGGCGGCAACGCCGCCCGCAACGACAAGCGATGCGTCGGGCATCTCCTTAAGGAGTGCTTCGACCTTTTTCGCCACCGATTCCACGGCGGCGTAGGTGTATGCGGCGGCAAAATAATCGTTTTCAAGCGGGATCTTTGCCTGCTCAAAGCGATGCAAAAGATTGATGGCGGCGGTCTTCATTCCCGAAAAGGAGAAATCGAGTGACCCATCGGCAAGTGCCGCAGATGGGAATTTATAATAGGGATTTTTATAGACCTCTGTCCTGGGGAACGCGGCGTAAAAGCCCTCTTCCCTGCCCGTTGCACGGACAAAGCCCTCACGCGCCAAGGCGTCAAAGCTCGCGCCCGCAGGGTACGGAAGCCCAACGATGCGCCCAATCTTGTCAAACGCCTCGCCAATGGCGTCGTCCCGCGTTTCGCCCACAAGGCGGAAGCGCGTATAGTCCTCAACGGCAAAGAGCGAGGTATGCCCACCCGACACCACGAGCGCCACAAAGGGGGGCTTCGGGGATTCGGGC
This sequence comes from Eubacteriales bacterium, assembly GCA_045602305.1. Taxonomy (GTDB): domain Bacteria; phylum Bacillota; class Clostridia; order Oscillospirales; family CAG-272; genus UBA1740. The sequence goes on from JAZSBJ010000080.1 coordinate 13,890, forward strand.
GTCAAATATGCGGCGGCGACGTGTCCCTTAATGTGGTCGACCGAAATTAAGGGAAGCCCGTTGCCCACGGCAAACGCCTTGGCAAAGGAAACGCCGACGAGAAGCGCACCGATAAGTCCCGGGTGCGTCGTTACCGCCACGCAGGAAAGCTCCTCGGGGCGGGTATTTGCCTGCAAGAGCGCCTCGCGCGTGAGCGCGGAGATCGCCTCAATGTGTGCGCGCCCCGCAATTTCGGGCACGACGCCACCGTAGAGGCGGTGGGTGTCCACCTGCGACGCAATGGCGTTTGAAAGAATATGTAATTTTCCAAATTCGTCCGCTTCCAAGACCGAAACTGCCGTTTCGTCGCAGGAGCTTTCAAAGCCGATGATACGCATTTTTCACCCGCGCCTGTAAAGACAGGCGTCCTCCATAGGATTCTTATAATAGCCCTTCCGTTCGCCAAAGAGCGAAAAGCCCAGCTTTTCGTAAAGCGCGCGTGCCGCAAGGTTGCCCTCACGAACCTCTAAAAACGCGCAGTCGACGACGGAAAGAAAGTGCGTGCAAAGTGCCGCCCCCACGCCCCGTCTTCTCTGCTCGGGCAGGGTGGCAACGCGAAGGATCTCTCCCTCGGGGGGAATAACGGAAGCGAGAAGGTATCCGCAAAGCACCCCGTCACACTCGGCGACGAAAAGGCACAAATGCCCGCCCGTCAGGTGTGACGCAACGGCGTCCTCTCCCCACGGGTCGGAAAAGACCCGCGCTTCCAGCGCGCAAACAAAGGGAACGTCCTTTTCTTCGCCTTGGCGTATTTTGATTTCATTCCCCATTTTTGTACACCTTTGTTTACATTATTCTAGCGTCTTGATAAAGCATCTGCGACGCTTGTGCTGTCTTGACGGAAAAATCTTCCATTGGTCGATGACCTTGTCGTTTAACTCTAGCTGCGGTCCCGTTTCCGCCGAATGGATGCCCACACGCCAAGCGTTTTCAAGAATGTGATTGATGATGACAGCGTTGACACCCGCCCCCTGATATGCGGGGTCTACGGCAATGAGAAGGAGATTGATCTCCTTGCCGTGGGAAAGGGCGTGCAGGGTGGGAATAAAGCCAAAGGGGAAAAGTCGTCCCCCCGTTTTTTGAAAGGCGTCCGAGAGGCTTCTCACCGAGGCGCCAAAGGCGATAAGCTCGCCCGATGCGTTCTCAACGAGGCACGCAAGGTCGGGGTCGATCATCGGTACAAACTTCTTTGCATAGTGACGGATCTGCACCTCGTCTAGCGGCACGACGCCGTAAAGGGGCGCATACGCGCGGTTGACGAGCGCGAACGCACGCTCAATATACGGCGTGAATTCCTTGTTGCGGCGCACACGCACGATATGCAGATCGTGTCGCTTGAGGGCGCGTGCCGAGAGCTTGGAGAGAAGCTCTGCCGTCTTGGTATTCTCCTCGGTCCGTTGTACGTTCAGTTCGATCCAGTCCACGTCCTTGCCGTAGCCAAGACGCGCAAGATGGTTCTTGTAATAGGGGGCGTTGTAGTAGGTAAAGAAAAGGCTCTTTTCTTCAAAGCCCTCAACGAGCATTCCCTCTCTGTCAAGATCGGTAAAGCCCAAGGGTCCGTGCACCTCGTTGCACCCTTTTTCGCGTGCGAACGCTTCCACCGCGGCAAACAGCGCCTCGGATACGCGCGCGTCATCAATAAAGTCCACCTGTGTGAAGCGCATACGGTGCGTACCCCAACGCTCGTTGGCGCGTTTGCTGTAAATGGCACCGATGCGTCCGACCACCCGTCCGCCCAAAAATGCAAGAAAATACTTGGCGTCGGCATACGAAAAGGCGGGATTCTTTTTCGGATTCATATCTGCAAGCTCGTCCGCGTACATCGGGGGAACGTAATAGGGATTGTCGCGATACAGCTCGTTCGGGAAGCGCACAAAGCGACGGCGGTCACGCGCGGAGCGAACCTCACGCACCAAAACGGCGCCGTTTTTGCTTGGCTGAACACCCATTGTTCTTTTTCCTTCTTTCTTTTCCATAACAAGAGATAATACTACAATTATCATTTTATCACAAACACGAAAGAAAATCAAGAGGGAGCGCACCCTTTCAAAGATTTTCTAACTTTTTCACATTTTTCCCCCTGCTTTTCTTGATTTCTTCACGAAAGTGTGATACAATAAAATGGTATGATAGTATTTAGACGGCGAAAGGGAGAAAGTATGTTTGGATACGTAAAGCCGCGGGCAGACGATCTGCTCGTCAAGGAATACGCCTTTTTCCGCGCCGCCTATTGCGGCGTTTGCCGTGCGATGCGTAAGGAAACGGGCTTTTTCTCCTCGTTTGCCCTCTCGTACGACATCGTTTTTCTCGCCGTATGCCGTATGCTGCTCACCGACCGCCACACCTGCGCCAAGCGGTGCCGCTGCATCGCGCACCCCGTGCGGGCTAGGAGCTGCTTGACGGAAAACGAGGCGCTCACCTTTGCCGCGCGCATCTCGGCGGTGCTTCTCTATGAAAAATGCCTTGACGATAAAAAGGACAAGGGCGGTCACCGCCTGCGTGCGTCCTTGCTTTTGCCCATCTTTCGGCGTGCGGCAAAGCGCGCAAGGCTTCCCTTTCTCTCGAAAGAAACCGAGGCGTGCCTTGCAGAGCTTGCCGCCATTGAGGACGCAAAAACGCCGTCCGTCGACGCCCCTGCCGAAGTGTTCGGCGACCTTCTCGGCCTTTGCTTTGCCGAGGGGCTTACGGGCGAGGAGCACGCGCTCTTTTACGAGGTGGGCTATCACCTTGGCACCTTTATTTACGCCGCCGATGCGGCGGACGATTACACCGCCGACAAAAAAAGCAAAAGCTACAACCCCTACGTTTTGCTTTATCCCGACGGAGAGGGGTTTGAAAACGGCATTCCCGACGCCGTAAAGACCTCGCTTCGCCTTTCGCTCGTTCGCCTTGGCGAGGCGGTGGAAAAGCTGCCCTTCCGCGGGGACGGCACCCTAGAAAACATCATCAAAAACACCGTATACCTTGGACTTCCCGACCGCATTGAACAGCTTGGAAAGCCCAAAAGCAAAAAAAGGGAGAGATACCCAGGAGGAAATTATGACGGATCCTTATAAGATTCTCGGCGTATCGCGCGACGCTACGGACATTGAGATCAAAAACGCGTACCGCGCCTTGGCAAGAAAATACCATCCCGACAACTACGCCGACAATGCAGATATGGCGGAGCTTGCCAACGAAAAAATGAAAGAGGTCAACGAAGCGTACGACCGCATCACCAAGGAACGCCGCGGCGGCAAGGGAAATGCGGGCGCGGGCAAGGGCGCGTCCTGCGCCGAGATCCGCGCGATGATCAACGCGCGCCGTATGCGCGAGGCGGAAGCGGCACTTGCCCGCATCCCCGTTGCAGAGCGCACGGCGGATTGGCACTTCCTTGAATCCCTCGTTCTTATGCACCGCGGCTACGTCAACGACGCAATGCGCGAGCTGGAAACCGCTTGCCAAATGGACCCCGGCAATATGGAATACCAGCAAGCAAAGCAGATGTTCAACCAAAACGCCGCAGGCTACGGACGCACCTATTACGGGGGACAGACGAGCTATCAAAGCGGCGGCTGCTCCTCGTGCGATATTTGCCAAGGACTTATTTGCGCCGACTGCTGCTGTGAATGTATGGG
>JAZSBJ010000081.1:0-8128 GCA_045602305.1 Eubacteriales bacterium
CTCCGTCCGACGAGCAGTATGAGGCGGCTATTGCCGAGCTGAACGCATAAGAAGGAACGAAAGGAGAGGTATGATAATGGAAAAGAAGGCTACAAGAGAAAGCTACGGCGCGGCACTTGCCGAGCTGGGTGAAAAATATGATTTCGTCGTCCTCGACGCAGACCTTGCAGAAGCCACCAAGACGGGTATGTTCAAAAAGAAGTTCCCCGAGCGCTTCTTTGACTGCGGCATTGCAGAGGGCAATATGATGTGCGTGGCGGCAGGCATTGCTTCGACGGGCAAGCCCGTTTTTGCCAGCACCTTTGCCATCTTCGCTTCGGGTCGTGCACACGAGCAGGTCCGCAACGAGATCGGCTATCCTCACTTAAACGTTAAGATCGGCGCGACCCACGGCGGTATCACCGTCGGTGAGGACGGCGCAACCCACCAATCCAACGAGGACTTTGCGCTTATGCGTACCATTCCCGGTATGACGGTAATGTGCCCTGCTGACGACGTTGAGGCAAGAGCAATGGTAGAGGCGGCGCTTCTTATGAACGGTCCCGTTTATATGCGCTTTGGACGCTTCGCTTGCCCCATCTTCAACGGTCCTGACTATAAGTTTGAGATCGGTCGCGGTGTCGTGCTTGCAGACGGCACGGACGTAACGCTCGTTGCAAACGGTTATATGGTGCATTTGGCAATGGAAGCGCGCGAGATGCTCGCAAGCGAGGGCATTTCTGCCGCCGTCATCAATATGCATACCATTAAGCCCCTTGACACCGAGCTTCTTCTCACCTATGCAAAGAAGACGGGCGCCTTTGTAACGGCAGAGGAGCATAGCATCGTCGGCGGTCTTGGCGCTGCCGTTGCGGAAGCAGTCAGCGAGAGCTGCCCTTCGATCGTTCGCCGCGTCGGTGTAGAAGACAAGTTTGGCAAGAGCGGTGCCGTTCCCGTGCTTCTTGAGGAGTACGGACTGACCGCAAAGCACATTTACGAGGAAGCTAAGAAGGCTGTATCACTCAAGAAATGAGAAAGTATTTATTTCCCGAGGGAAGAAAATTCTACAAGGCAAACCTACATTGCCACACGGTGATCTCGGACGGAAAAAAGACGCCCGAGGAAATCAAGGCAATGTACGTTGCCGCGGGATATGACGCGGTCGCATTTACCGACCACGAGGCACTCGTCACGCACGACGACCTTTCGGACGACCGTTTCATTGCGCTCAACGGCTATGAAACGGCGATCAAGGAGTATGAGGGAAAGACCGACTCGCATATGAAGGTGCATCATTTGTGCCTCATCAAGCGCCGTCCCCACGATGACGTTGCGGTCTGCTTCTATCCCGAAAACTTTACGCCCGGAAACTGTGCCACCTATATTCCCTTTTTGCATTATGCGGGTGAGCGATGCAAGTACGCGTTTACCGACGCATTCGTTACGCACCTTATCGATGAGGCACACGCGAACGGATTTCTCGTGCATTACAACCATCCGCGCTGGTCGCTGATGACGGCAGATAAGTTGCTCTCACTTCCCTTTGACGGGCTTGAGATCTGCAATACGGATTGCCGCTTCCACGGCGATTACAATGCCGATGTGTACGAGGATTATTTGCGTCTTGGCGGCGCCCTTGACAAGTATATCGTCGGGGCAGACGACAACCACAACGCGGGAAACGCCATCTCGGACAGCTTTGGCGCGTTTACGATGATCGCCGCCGAACGCTTCTCCTACGAGAGCTTGACCGACGCGCTTGCCGAGGGAAATGCTTACGTTTCGACGGGTCCCTCGATCCTTTCGGCGTACGTAGAGGACGGGGCGCTTATCATCAAGACCTCGCCCGCCGCGCATATCCTTTTGCACTCCGAGGGCAGAAAGCTCATCGCCGCGCACGGCGTTTCGGGCTATATCGACAAGGCGGCTTTTCCCCTTGACGAAAGAAAGCTCGGTAAATTTTTCCGCATCGAGGTCATCGACGCAAAGGGTGAGCGCGCCTACACCCACGCCTACAAAACAGAAGATTTTGCTTAAACAAAAAGCACGGAACTTTCGTTCCGTGCTTTTTTAGATTGTAAATCAAAGGAGTGCGCCGTATTTATCCTTCATATCAAAGAAAAGCGAAATCAGGTGTCTTTGATAGGGGATAAAGGTGCCCTCGTCCATCATCGAGAGGATCTCGTCAAGGCTTGCCCACTTGACCGCCTCGACTTCCTCGTATTCGAGAGTGAGTGAGGAGAGTTCGACGTCCTTTTTGATGAGGTATACGTCGTCGAAGCCCTCTTCAAACTGTACCGAAAGGTGTGGACGGACGTGCGTGAGGTCAAGAGAGAGTCCAAGCTCCTCGGAAAGCTCGCGCATAATCGCCGTTTGGCTACTTTCGCCCGCCGTGGCAGAGCCGCCGACGGTGATGTCCCAAAGCCCCGACCAACCGTGCTTGAAGGGCTGTCGCTTTTGAATGAGCATCTTTCCCTCACGGTCAAAGATGCAAGCGTGGACGGTTAGATGATATTCTCCAGCCCCGAGGCGCTTCCCTCTTGGGTGGAGCTTCCCCGTTTTTTGACGGTGAAAATCGTAAACGTCCCAAAGCTCTTCCTTTTCCTTAAGCTCCATTTTAGCGTCTTCCTCTCAGCATTTCCTGCTTGAGCGTCCAAAGGTTGTCCGAAAGGTCCACGTAGTAGCGGTGGGGGTTGTCAAAGCGCTTGACCTCGTCCCAAAGGAGAGAGAGCTGCTCGCGGCAGTAGTCGCGGATCTCGTGGACGCTGGGGCTCTCGTACACGCATTCGCCATTTAGGAACACGGGGATATGCAGGCATTCGAGGCGGTAGTTCTCTACCGTTTTATGCTTCCAGGTGTTTACGGGATCAAAGAGAAGAAGCGGCTCGTTTTCGTCAAGCACCTCGTCGGCAAGTGCGATGTAATCCGCGATCATCATACCCGTTTCCTTGTCAAAGACGCGGTAGGGCTTTTTGTAGCCGGGGTTGGTGATCTTTTCGACGTTCTCGGAAATTTTGATTTTGGGACGGATGGTGCCGTCGGCGCTTTCTACGGCGACGAGCTTGTAGACACCGCCAAAAACGGGATTAGATGCCGAGCAGATGAGTCGCTCACCAACGCCGAAGGCATCGATCTTGGCGCCCTGCGAGAGAAGCGTTTTGATGATGTTCTCGTCGAGCGAGTTGGTTGCGGTGATGCGGCAATCGGGAAGTCCCGCTTCGTCAAGCATCTTGCGGATCTTTTTGGTGAGGTAGGCAAGGTCACCCGAATCAAGGCGCACGGCGTACTTTTTACAGCCGCGGGGCAAAAGCACCTCTTTGATCGCACGAATGGCGTTGGGCACGCCGCTTCCAATGGCGTCGTAGGTGTCGATGAGCAGAGTGACGTTGTCGGGATACAGCTCGCAATAGGTGCGGAACGCCGTATATTCGTCGTCAAACATCTGCACCCAAGAGTGTGCCATCGTTCCCGTTGCGGGAATGCCGTAGTCGCGCTCGGCAAGCGTGCAGGCAGTGCCGGAGCATCCGCCGATGTAAGAGGCTCTTGCGCCAAGGATGGCACCTGCGGTGCCCTGTGCGCGGCGGGAGCCGAACTCTGCCACGGGTCTGCCGTCCGCGGCGCGGACGATGCGGCTTGCCTTGGTGGCGATGAGGGACTGATGGTTTAGGGTGAGAAGCGCAAAGGTTTCAATCAGCTGCGCCTCAATGGCGGGGGCGCGCACCGTAACGATGGGCTCGCCGGGAAAAATGGGCGTGCCTTCCTTCATTGCGTAAATATCGCCCGTGAAGCGGAAGGTACGCAAGAATTCGAGAAACTCCTCGTCAAACTGCCCCTTGGCACGGAGCATTGCGATGTCTTCCTCGGTGAAGTGCAGGTTTTTAATATAGTCGATAAACTGCTCAAGTCCTGCAAAAATGGCGTAGCCCGCGCCATCGGGCACGGAACGGAAGAAGACGTCGAAATAGGTCATTTCCTTGCCTCTGCCGAGCTTAAAATACCCGTTGCTCATCGTGAGCTCATAAAAGTCACAAAGCAGAGTATAGTTTTCGTTTTGCAGCATTCTTACAATTCTCCCTTATTGAAAAAGAAAATAGATACCCGAATAGGCGACGCCGAACACCATAAGGGCGGCGAGTATGATACACGTGATGCGCAAGGCGAGCTTGCTTTTTTCGGTTTTTTTCATCTTAATTCCTCGCTTTTAATATAAGTATGAGTTGGTCTTGCAGGCTATGGACGATACGTTGGGGACGGAGAGAGATGCAGGCAGGGTGGGAAGGATTTTTGCAAGTCCCTTGGCAACTGCATCCTCGGGGGCTTCGGCAAGCGTTGTGCGGAAGCCTGTAATACCTGAGATAATTTCAGGCAGACCGCGGAGCTTAGCGCCGCCGCCAAAGAGAAGAATGCCTGTCCGCATCAGTCCTGCGACTGCCTCAACGGGCACGCGCATTGCCGCCGTATGTATGGCGTCTAGAAGCTCTGCACAGGGCTCCTCAAGGGCTGTGAACATTTCCTCAGAGGAAAGGAGTATGCGGTGTACACCGCCGCGAGCGTCCGAGCCGACGACCTCGACCGTACGCATTTCCTCGTCCGACCAAACGGTGCCGATGGTGTGCTTGATCTTTTCCGCCTCGCTAAAGCGGAGCTTCAACCGATATTTGCTGCTGACGTAGGCGGCGATCGCCTCGTTAAATGCTCTTCCCGAAACGCTGTGGGAAGCACGGTAAAGAAGATTTCCGTCGGAAACCAGGGCAATGTCGGTGAAGCTGGCGCCCACGTTTACGGCAAGATAGGTATGCTCCAAGGAGCAACCGCATCCGACGAGCGCAGCGACGGGCGAATATACGAGATACGCTTCCCCATAGCCCGAACGGTAGCCCATCTCGGCGACCGCGTATTCCTCTTCGTCCGTAAGACCGCAAGGAATGGACAAAAGCAAGCGCACGTCCTCTGCATCGGGATAAGACTGCGAGCGCGCACGCGACATAAAGTCGCAGGCGAGAGAAACGTTTCCGTTACCAAACACCCAATCGTTATGGAAGGGGTAACGCAAGCGAAGGGTGCCTGGGTTGGTCTTTACCTTTAAAAGGGCTTCGTTGCCTACGTACAAAACGGCGCCCGTGGCGGCGTCTGCGGCAACGCAGGCGGGCTGACGTATGGTGATTCCGTGTTCGGGAATTGCCGTGCGAAATTCCGACGTACCAAAATCAATGCCAAGCTCGTGCAAAATTGCGTTCCTCCTTTCCTTTAGAGTGGGATTAATTTAGCGTATTATATATATTATACATAAAGAAACGGGAAATTTCAATATATTTTCGGGAATTAATTTATTTTCCCGCTTTGACTGCGGCAAGGCGGGCGGGGAGTGCGGTGTAGCGCAGGGCGTGTCTGTCGTTCTCCACCATACGGTATGCCGCAGCACTGCGCCCGACAAGGATCACGCGCACGCACGCACGCGTCACCGCCGTATAGAACAAATTGCGGGTGGCAAGCATCGGCGGGCAGTCGTACAGCGGAATGATAACGGTGGGATATTCACTTCCCTGACTTTTGTGCACCGTGATGGCGTAGGAATGGTCAAGGTCCTCAAGGTCATCCTTGGAATAGGTCGCCACGCGGTCGTCAAAGAGGACCTCAGCCCCCTCTTCGGTAAAGGCGGTCAAAACGCCGATCTCTCCGTTAAAGATACCGCTTCCCTCGTATTTTCCTTTTTTCCACGCGATGTCGTAATTGTTTCGCACCTGCATCACGCGATCCCCCTCGCGGAAGAGAATGCCGTGAAGTTTTTTCTCGGCGCTTCCCTTTTTGGGGGGATTGCACGCCTCGCGCAAAAGCAGGTTCAACTGCTCCGTGCCTGCTCTGCCGCGGCGCGAAGGGGTGATGATCTGAATGCCCTTTGCCGCCTCTTCGCCATAGGCGCGCGGCAAGCGGCGGGAAACGAGATCGGCAATCACCTCGGGGATCTTATCCTCGGGAGTGGGCAGATAAAAGAAATCCTTATCCTTAACGTCAAGGACGGGGGATTCTCCACGGTTGATCCTATGGGCGTTTGTGACGATAAGGCTTGCTTCGGATTGACGGAAGATCTCCTTGAGCCTGACGGTACAGAAGGCTTCCGATTCGATCAGGTCACAAAGCACGCGCCCTGCTCCCACCGAGGGGAGCTGATCGCTGTCGCCGATCAAGATGAGGCGCGCGCCGCGCGGTATGGCGCGCAAGAGCGCGGACGTGAGAAGCACGTCCATCATTGAGCATTCGTCGACGATGATGACGTCCGCTTCCAAAGGATTGGACGCGTCGCGGCGGAAGATGGGATAGACGTCCTCTGTGCGCTCCATTTCAAGCGCGCGGTGAATGGTTTTTGCCTCACAAAGTGCCGCCTCGGAGATGCGGTTTGCCGCGCGTCCCGTCGGGGCAAGGACGAGAACCTCTTGCTCCACCGCTTGAAAAATACGAAGTAAGGCGCGCACGACGGTGGTTTTTCCCGTGCCGGGACCGCCCGTCAAGATCATTACCCCGCCGCTAAGGGCGGCGTAGATTGCCTCTCTTTGCTCCTTGGCGTAGCGAAGCCCCGCCTCTGCCTCAATACGGGCAATAAAGCCCTCGACGTCCCGTTCGGAAAAGAGGGGACAGCTTCGGTCAAGGAAGGCAAGACGCGTGGCGATGGAGCGCTCCGCTTCCGCATAGCGGGCGGCGGCGATGAGGGGCGTTTCACCGACGGTGAGAGAACATAGCTTTTGCTCTGCAAGCATCGCGTCGATCGCTTCAAGGATCAACGCCTCATCCACCGAAAGATAGGATGCCCCGGCAGACACGAGCTTGTCCTTGGGCAAGCAGGTGTGTCCATTGGTTTGGGCGTTAAATTCAAGAATATGGCAAATGCCGCTTTCCAAGCGGTCATAGCCGTCTTTGGGGAATGCAAGGGCTTCGGCGAGTCTGTCTGCCATCTCAAAGGTCACGCCGTACACCTCACCGCAAAGACAAAACGGGTTCTCCTTTAGGCGGTCCACCGCGGACGAGCCCCACTTTTTATAGATGCGGCTGATGACGGGCGTGGTGAAAAAATCGCGGCAGAACATCATCAGCGCACGAATGCCCGTTTGCTCCACGAAGGAGTCGTGGATCTCTGCCGCCTTTTTCGCGGAGATGCCCGCGACCTCGACGAGCCACTCGGGGTGATGCTCAATAACGTCGAAGGTTTCTTCTCCGTATTTGTCAACGAGGCGCGCCGCCGTCACGGGACCGACGCCCTTGATGACGCGCGAGGAGAGATAGCGCAAGATAGCGCGCTTGCCCGTGGGAAGCTCGCGCTCGTAGCCCTCGAAGGCGAACTGCTCGCCGTATTCGGCGTGATGCACCCAGTTACCGTAGAGCGTGACGTCCTCGCCTGCCGCGGCGTAGGCAATCTTGCCGACTGCGGTAACGAGATGTCCGTCCTTGCCGACGAGCGAAAGAACGGTGTAATCGTTTTCGTCGTTATGGTAGACGACCTCGTCAATCGAGCCGTATAGGGTTTCCATTTCCGTCGGCATAACGCTCTCCCTTCTAGGATTTTATGGTATAGACAAGGATGCCCTCCTTGCGGAGGGACATCGCTTTTTCCTGTTCATTTTCAAAAAGAAGCACCGAAACCTTGAGGGCGATCCCTCTTTCACGCTCGGCAAGCCGTGTCGCACTTGCGACCAAGGCTAAAATCTCGCGCGTTGTGCGGCCTCTGCCGTCCACCGCAAGCGTAATTGCGCCGTGCGGAAGAAGCCATACGGCGACGCGGGAAAAGAGGGCGTAGAGCCCTATGACCGCAAGCGCGCAAAGAAGAATCGAAAACGCCTCGTGCATTTTATCCCCCCTAACGTTTCATAGTAAAAGAATATGAAAAGCGGGGAGTCTTTGTGAAATTATCTCGAAAGTGCCTCGACAAGGTCGGTCTTTTCCCAAGGCGCATCAAGGTCTTCTCTGCCCATATGTCCGTATGCGGCAAGGTCGCAATAGATGGGACGGCGCAGATCGAAGCGCTCAATGATGGCGGCGGGACGGAAATCCATCACCTCGTTTAGGAGCTTGCCGATCTCCTCGTCGGAGATCTTGCCCGTGCCGAAGGTATCGACCATTACCGAAACGGGCTTGGCAACGCCGATGGCGTATGCAAGCT
>JAZSBJ010000082.1:0-25809 GCA_045602305.1 Eubacteriales bacterium
AATAAAAGCTCGGGTGGTTTTTGGGGGGGAGCTTGTGGGGGCGGTGTCCGTCATCGGGAACACCCGGAAATTTTCCGCCGCCCGCAGAAACGCGGTCCGCAAGGATGTCCATATTTCGGTTCATCGAGGAAATATTCAAGGCAAGGATCACGCCGAACACGAGCGCGACCACCGCAAGCACCGATGCCGTGCAGATCAAAACGAATTTGCGCTGTAGCTTATAGATCATACCGTCCCCTCCAACACATACCCTGCGTTGCGTACGAATTTGATGACGGCGGGCGCAGAGAGCGCGACGAGCTTTTTGCGAATGTTGGAGATATGCACCCACAAAACGCTTGTATCGACCTCGGTGTCCCAGCCCCAAATATGGGTGATAAGTCGTTCGGGCGCAACGATGACGCCTGCGTTTTCCATCAGCATATCAAGCACTTGAAGCTCCTTGCCGCTGAGCGATTGCGTTTTCCCATTGCAGGAAAGCTCATAGGTGGAGCGATTGAGCGAGAGTGTGCCGAGAGTGAGGATATCGGGAGTAAAATGCGCCTTTCTGCGAAGCATTGCCCGCACACGGGCAAGGAGCTCGCCCGTAGAAAATGGCTTGGGCAAATAGTCGTCTGCGCCCGCGTCAAGCCCCTCGATGCGCTCCTCAATCTCACATTTTGCCGTCAAAAAGAGGGCGGGCGTTGTAACGCCCTGCGCGCGAAGCTCTTTGAGCAGGGTCACGCCGTCCATTCCGGGCATCATCACGTCAAGGACGAGCCCGTCGTACTCGCCCGTGATAGCGTAATCATAGGCGTCCTTGCCGTTATCCACGCCGTCCACCGCATAATGATCGAGTTCAAAAATATGCACGAGGCTTTTGAGCAGCCGTGCGTCGTCCTCTGCAATTAATATCCGCATACACTTCTCCTTTTACATCATTATAGGGCGCGAGGCTAAAGAGAGGCTAAAGACGGAAAAAGGCACGGAGCGAGGCGCCCGTGCCTTAAGACACCCTTATTTACAAAAGTTTTCGATGTAGCTGTCGATCGCCTCGTCGATGATCTTGACGGCTTCTTCCCTGCCGCTGACCTCGTTGACGGCGGTTTCCTTGTTTTCTAAGTTTTTGTAGACGGTGAAGAAATGGCGCATCTCCTCAAAGATGTGCTTTGGGAGCTGGTCAATGTCGGTGTATTGGTTGTAGGTGGGATCGCCAAAGGGAATGGCGATGATCTTGGCGTCGTTTCTGCCGTTGTCGATCATCGAGATCACGCCGATGGGATAGGCGCGCACAAGCACGAGGGGCTCGATGGGCTCCGAGCAAAGGAGAAGCACGTCAAGCGGGTCGTTGTCCTCACCGTAGGTACGGGGAATAAAGCCGTAGTTGGCGGGATAGTGGGTCGAGGTATGAAGGATGCGGTCGAGCTGGATAAGCCCCGTTTCCTTGTCAAGCTCGTATTTTTTCTTGCTTCCCTTGGAGATCTCAATGACGCAAACGAAGTCGCGGCTTCCGATGCGTTTGGGGGAGATGTCGTGCCAAATATTAGACATAGTTTCACACTTTCTGCCGCGGGGGCGGCGATATATTCTAAGGCATCAAGCCTCGGTTTCCATTACGGTTTCATAGAGGGAGAGCAGCTCCTCGTCGAGAGCAGAGATCTCCTCTTCGATCGCGGCTGCGCGGGTGTAGTCGGTCGCGGCAGAGCCGTAAAGCTCCGCCTTGAGCGCCGCAATGCGCTCCTCTACGACGGGAATACGCACTTCCGCCTTTTCTACGCGACGGCGTGCGGCGCGCGCCTCTGCCGCCTCGCGCTTTTTGCGCTCGTAGCTTTCCTTGCCCTCGCTTTTCTTCGGGGCTTCCGCATCTGTCAAAGCACTCCGCTTCTCCTCTGCACGCGCACGGAGATAGGCGGCGTACGCCGTTTCGTCCTCAAAGGGCGTATAGCTCTGCGTGCCACCCTCGGACGAGGGAGAGAGCGCGATAAGGCGCGTTGCCACGCTGTCGATAAAATAGCGGTCGTGCGATACGGCGATGACGGTGCCCGGGAAGGCGATAAGTGCGGTTTCCAGCGCCTCACGCGAGCCAATGTCAAGGTGGTTTGTGGGCTCGTCCAAAAGAAGCACGGACACGGGCTTTAGCATCAGCTTGGCGAGTGTGAGGCGGGCGCGTTCTCCGCCCGAAAGCGCGGAGATGGGCTTTTCCACGTCCTCACCCGTGAAGAGAAAGAGCGCGAGCGCCGAGCGAATCTCGGTCACCGTTTTTTGCGGATATTCGTCGTGCAGCTCCGCAAAGACGGTCTTATCCTCGTGGAAGGAGCGCGTTTCCTGATCGTAGTAGCCGATCTTGGCGTCCTCGGCGAAGCGGATATAGCCTGCGTCGGGCAAAAGCTTGCCGACGAGGAGCTTCATTAGGGTAGATTTTCCCGTGCCGTTTGCGCCAAGCAGAACCACGCGCTCGTCCTTACGTACCCCAAAGGAAACGCCGTCTAAAAGCGGTGTTGCGCTGTAGAAAAAGCGCAGGTTATCGACCGACAAGACCTCTTGGCTGTATAATTGCTCGTTTTGAAAGGAGAAGCGCACGGTGCGGGCGGGGGCTTTGACTGCCTCTATCTTCTCCATACGGTCAAGCTGCTTTTGCTTGGCACGAATGGTGACGAAATTGTGCGCCTGTCCGCAACGGCGTTGAAAATCGATGTTGGCTTCGATGCGAGCAATGATCTTTCTCTGCTCGCGGTAGCGTTTATCCTGCGCCGCCTCGTCCTCTGCCTGCATCTGCTTTGCCCCCGTATAGGAGCGCGGATAGAGCTTTGCGCGCGTATCCGTGATCATCAGCGTTTTTTCCGTGACCTTGTCGAGAAAATAGCGGTCGTGCGAGATAACGAGAACGGTTTTGGGATACGAGGCTAAAAAGTCCTCAAGCCACAAAAGCGCGTCAATGTCGAGGTGGTTGGTGGGCTCGTCCAAAAGGAGAAGGTCGGGCTCTCCCGCAAGAAGCCTTGCCAGCGCCAAGCGCGTGTGCTGACCGCCCGAAAGCGAGGCGACGGGGCGAGAGATCTCTTCCTCGGTAAAGCCCATATGAAGGAGCATTCCGCGCGCACGGGAGCGAAAGGACGCGCCGCCCATTGCCGCGAAACGCTCGTGAAGCGTCGAAAGATGCGAGGAAAGGCGCAGGACGTCCTCTTCCCATTCGGCGGTGGCAAGCTCGGCTTCCGCCTTGGAAATTTGCCCCTCAAGCGTCAAAAGCGCATCAAAGCTCGCAAGGACGTATTCGTAAAGGGTTTGCGAAGCGACGCCGCTTCGCACCGCCTCATCCTGCCTCAGCCACCCGACGGTACGCTCCTTGGCGAGAAACACCTCTCCCGAGGTGGGCGCATATTCCCCCGTGATCACGCGGAAAAGGCTGGTCTTACCCGCGCCGTTAACGCCGACGATACCAAGGCGATCGCCCTCGTTTAGGGAAAAGCTGATGTCATTTAATATTTCCTTGTCGCCAAAGCTCAGTGAGAGCGCGTGGGTACTGATGACGGTCATAGCGGCTCCTTGTTTTTTCTGTCCCTTATTTTACACCATATTTGTCTTTTCGTCAAGTTTTTTGCGTCCTTTTCCCCCGATTCTTTTAAAAAACGCGTAAACGCACCAAGGGAAAAAGCGCAAAAGGGCGGCAAAAAGGGCGGTGGGAACGCGAAGCACGCGTGCAAACGGCGCTCTTAATAGGAAGAGCGTACAGAGGGCAAGGAGCAAGGAATACAAGCGAAAGACGCCCCCGTTACAGGCGTACAAGAAAAGCATATAGAGCGAAAAAAAGCCGACGCCGCAAAGCGTATCGTAGAAAAGATACCCAAGAAAAAAGCGGGGCGATTTCTTTTTCTTTTGGTGCTTTGCGTCCCGCTTGATACGGAAAAGCGCGTCGATGCGCGAGGGGGAGCTTTCGGCACACGGCAAAAAGCGGAGCGCCGAAAACACGCTCCGCAAAAGGGCGCCGAGAAGCGACACCACCGCCCCGAACAAAAGGGAATATAGGCAAAAAAGCAGGCGCGAGGCAAGGGATTGTGCCATCAGTGCGTCCCCCACGGGAGTGCCTTTTTCGGCTTGCTCTTTTTGTCGTTATAGTATAGCCCAGAGATCTCCCCGCACAAGGTGAGCGTTCCCTCGGCAAGAGAAAAGCTCGTAATACGCAAAGAACTACCCTCGAGCACAAGCTCTCCAAGGGTAGTTCTGCATACGACTTCCTCTTCATCAAAGCGCAAAACGTCCTCTACCCCCGAAAGCGAAGCCTTTTCTCTTCCGCTAAGGGTAAGGGTGCGCCCATCATTTCCGTTTTTTTCTGCTTGCATATCTACACCGCCTTCTTTTAATACGGTATAGCATATGCGACGGGCGTGCGGCTTATGCCTGCGAGATGACCTCGTAGAGTGCCGCCGCCTCTTCCTTTTTGTCGGTTTCCTTGACCGAAAGAACACGAACGGTGACCGTGCGTGCGCCGAAGGAAACGGAGATCTCATCCCCGACCTTGACATCATACGATGCCTTGACGACACGTCCGTTCACCGAAACGTGAGAAGCGTCGCACGCGTCATTGGCGACGGTGCGACGCTTGATGATCCTAGAAACCTTTAAGAACTTGTCAAGACGCATTAAGCGTTGACTTTGTCCTTAAGAGCCTTGCTGGCGGAGAAGCCAACGTTCTTGGAAGCAGGAATCGTGATCTTTGCGCCCGTAGCGGGGTTGTGACCCTCTCTAGCGGCTCTAGCCTTAACCTCAAAGCTACCGAAGCCGATGAGCTGAACCTTATCGCCTGCTGCGAGAGCAGCGGTGATAGCATCGAGAGCTGCGGTGACAGCGATCTCAGCATCCTTCTTCTTCAGGTTAGCGGTCTTTGCTACAACATCGATAAGTTGAGTCTTGTTCATTGGTATAATCACCTTTCTGTTTTATTTTTTGACCATCTATATTGTAGCACGAATTGCACAAATAATCAAGAGGTTTTTTAAAAAAAATAGACTTTTTTTACAATTTTTTTGATATTTTTTCCTATAAACACCATTTTTCGGAATAAATTATGAATTTTGGTGTCCCAAAACGGAGCTTGACTTAGCAAGTTTTTTCATTCTTTAAAGTATTTTCCTACAAAAGGTAGCATCGAAAGCTCCTCTTTTCCCACCGCGCGAAGAAGCACGGCAAACGAAAAATAGACGAAAACGGCAACGAGGATCGCAAGGAGCAAGGCGCCGTCATCACCGATGCGGGAAAGAAGCCCGTTGTGCGTAAAGTACGCCGAGAGTGCCGAGAGAACGGCACAAAGCAAGGGGCGAAAAAACGCATCTATCGCGCGCGGGCGAAGCGACGCCGCACGGTAGAGGAATACAAGGTTGATGAGCGCGGACACCGCGAAAAAAAGAAGCGTGGAAAGCGGCACCCCGACCGCACCGAAGCGGGCAACGAGGGGCGAGATGGATACGAGCTTGACAAGAACACCGACACCGAGCGAGAGCATTGGGATCCTTTCCCTCTTGAAGGCTTGGAGCGAGGCGGAGCTGACGGAAAGAAGCGCGGAAAAGAAAACGCAAAAGGCAAGCACGGAAAGAAGCGGCCCCGCGTTTTCCGCCATATCGCCGTCCGAGCGAAAGACGAAGGAAAGAATGGGAGAAGAAAGCACGGAAAGTCCCAGCGACGCGGGCAAGGAAATGAGAGAAGCGAGCTTGACAGCGCTTTCCGTGACGTGCTTTGCCCTCTCGCGCTTGCCTGCGGCAAGTGCGCCGCTGATATACGGAATGAGAGCGGTGGAAAGCGGCATCACGAGCACGGCGGGAAGATTGTAAAGCGTAAGCGCGCCCGTGGAGTAATCGGAATAGAGGGCTTTGGCGAGAAGTGCGTCGCCTAGGTGGGCTTCGAGAAGCGGACGCATCATTTGCGCGTCGATGAAGCTCCCCGTGCTCATCAACGCCGAGGAGAGCGTGATGGGAAAGGAAAGAAAAAGCACCGTACGCAATGCCGCGCGGCGGCGCATCTCCTCGCCCCCCGTTTGGGGAACCGAAGAAAGAAGCGCTCTTCCCTCTCGCCGATAACGGACGGCAAGATAGAGCGTGCCGAGCATAATGCCGAGCGTAATGCCGAACACGGCGAGGGCGGCGGCGGTGGTAACGCTTTTTCCGAACACGGAAACGGCGAGCGTCGCAAACAGAACGCCAAACACCGTTTTGCCGAGTGCCTCAAGAAGCTCGGAAACGGCGGTGGGCACGAGGCTTGAGAAGCCTTGAAAAAAACCGCGCAAGACGCTGGTGGCGGCGGTAAAAAATAAAGCGGGAGCGATGGCAAGCGTACACAAAAAGCCCGTTCCGTCCGACTGCAACGCGGCGAGAGGACGGGCAAGAAAAACGAGCAAAAGAGAGAGGAAAAAGCCGACAGAAAGAAGCAGGGAAAGCGTTGTGTCAAACAGCTTTTGAATGCGTCCCCCGTCCTTCATTGCAAGCGCGCGCGAAACGGAGAGCGAAAGTGCGCCTGGGATTCCCGCGGTGGATGCTGTGTAAAGCACGGCGAAAAGTGCCGTTGCGGCGTTTACGTTTGCCATCTCGTCCCCGAGCAGGTGGTTTAACGGTACCTTGTAAATAAAGCCCAAGACCTTGACAAGGATGTTGGCTACCGTTAAAAATAAAACGCCCTTTTTTAATGACCCGACGGTGTCCGCCGACCTTTGTGCCTTTTGCATATTCGCCCCTTTGTGCCATCAAAATAAAAAAGGCAAAGCATAGCGGAAGCCCCGCCGTGCTTTTGCCTTTTTCGTCAAAATATCACGGTGCGTCAAAAAAAGAATTGACACGCGCAAGGAGAGATGGCTTATCTCCGTCGCCCATCATATTTTTTTCGGCATCCCGTAGATATTCATATGGATATTTGGGGTTAAATATGCGCGAGATCTCTCTCTTTCCCTCGGGTGTTTCTCTGACGAGCTTGGTGACAGCCCCCGCACCCACGGCAAAGATGCTGTGCAGCTCTTCCATCATAAAGACGTTGTAGTAGCCCTCGTGTCCTTCCTTGGCGTATCCCACGTTTTCTTGGTTGCCCACCGTATTCTTTTGGCGGTACATATAATAGGGCTTGTAGCCGAACACCTTGGTGCGAAGCTGAGAATACTCCACGCTCTTGGCGACGTCGCCGCCCGTAATGGAATAGTAGTTCTCTTCCTCGTTCAAAATATTCGCCGCCTTTTTGACGGTGAAGGTGTGGACGGTAAGATTGGTCGCATCCAAGGGGAGAATGCGGTCAATGGTGGAAGAAAAGCCGTGGAAGTTGTCGCCGGGGAGTCCCGCGATCAAGTCAATGTTGATGTCGCGAATGCCCGACGCCGCGGCAATCTCGTAGGCGCGGAAGAAATCGTCCACCGTATGGCGGCGGCCGATGATGCGAAGCACGTTTTCCTCAAGCGTTTGAGGATTGACGCTGATACGGCTGACACCCATTTCCTTGGCGACGGCGAGCTTTTCGCGCGTGATGGTATCGGGTCTGCCCGCTTCGAGAGTAAACTCAAAGAGGGTTTCGGGGTCGACGAAGCGTCGAATGTGCGAAAGCAGGGTGTTTAACTGCCTATCGGAAAGCACGGTGGGTGTGCCGCCGCCGATATAGACGGTCGCGACGTGAAGCCCGCGCGCGCGAATGATGGAGAAGGTATGCTCAATGTCGGCGTATAGGCGCAAAAGATAGTCGTCAAGCAAGGAGAGCATCTTTTTGGTCGCCGCCGAAACGAAGGAGCAATACGCGCATCGGGACGGGCAGAACGGAATGGAGATGTACACACTGCAAAGCCCGTCGGGGAGTTTTTTCACAAGACGGTTCTCCGCCGCCGCCACCGAAACGGCAAGCGCCGCTTTTTTGGGGTTGACGAAATACTCGTCGCGCAGAATGCGCTTGGTCTTATTCATATCCGCGCCGCTACGCAGAATTTCGTTGGCGACCTTGGCAGGGCGGACCCCCGTCAAAATTCCCCAAGCGTTGGTGTAGCCGAGGAGCGCCTTTCCTGCGCTGAAAATGGCGCGTCCGAGCGCGATCTTCTCAAGTCTTCCCTTGTCGGTGATGTCCGCCGTCGGGGCGGCTTCACCGTAGGCTTCCACGAATTTTGCGCCGAGCTTCATCGTAGCGTAGCCAAGCATCTTATCGCCCTCACGCGTTAAACGCACGAAGATCTCGGGGGTTTCGGGCGATGGCAAGACGTCGGCAGAAAAGCGAGAGCCGGGGAAGAAGATCATACATAGGGTCTGCACGTAATAGGTGTTGGCAGTCCCCTCAATCTTTAAAATCATAGAGGCTTCCTTTTCTTTAATTTCTCGGAGTCCATTACAACGGTAACGGGACCGTCCGCCACCATATCAATGGACATATCCGCGCCGAACACGCCCGTTTCCACCTTGGAAACGCGCTCCCGCAACAGAGCAACGAAATGCTCGTAAAGCGGCTCTGCAACGGACGGATGCGCCGACGCCATAAAATCGGGGCGGTTACCGTGCGAATAGTTGGCGCCAAGGGTGAAATTGGAAATGACGAGCACCTCGCCCCCAATGTCGCCGAGGGAGAGGTTCATTTTTCCGTTTTCGTCCGAAAAGATGCGGAACTTGGCGATCTTTTCTGCGAGCAGGCGCGCCTCTTCCTCGGTGTCGCCCTCAAGGACGCCAAGAAGAATGAGAAAGCCCGCACCGCACGCCCCCGAGGGGACGCCGTCCGCCGTGACGGCGGCACGCGTAACACGCTGTAAAACTGCAATCATAGCAAAATCCTTTAGTTTCTTGTAATGTGAAGCACCGTGGGAATGGCGTTGAGGCGGGATACGATGGATTTACAATGCTCGGTGTCCTTGCATCCTACGGTGATATGAATGGTCGCGCGCGAATCCTTGGGGGGCGCGACGTTGATGGTGAGGACGGGGATCTTCATTTCGGCAAGCGCCATAGACACCTCGGCAAGCACGCCGATCTTGTCCTCGGCAAGGATGGAAAGGGACGCCTCGTACATCGTCGAGCCCTCTTCCTTTTTCTCCCAATGGGCGCTGAGCCAGCGGTCTGCTTGGGTCGGGTCCGAAACGCCTGCGACGGCGTTGGGACAGTCGCGCTTATGCACCGAAACGCCAAAGCCGCGCGTCACGAAGCCGATGATGGGGTCGCCGGGCAGGGGGGCGCAGCAACGGGCGAATTTCACAAGGCAGCCCTCGGCACCGTCCACGACGACACCGCCGTTTTGCTTTTTGTGCTGGCGGGATTTACCGCTTCCCTGCAGGGTGGCAAGCGCCGCCTCGTCTGCGTTGGCGGCGGGGGCTTGGGCTGCTTGCTGGGCGCGGAGAAGGCGGGTGCTTTCTTCCTTAAGGCGCACGGCAATGCGCGAGAGCGTGATGCCACCGTAGCCCACCGTATCAAAGAGGTCGTCAAGGCTTTGGATGCCCACGCGCTCTGCGGTCGCCTCAAAGATCTTTTGGACTTCCGCGGCGGTAAAGGCGTGCCCAAGACGCTTGAGCTCTCTCTCCATCATTTCTTTACCGAATACGATGTTCTCGGGGCGTTTTTCCTTCTTAAACCACTGACGGATCTTGCCGCGTGCCTCGCTCGTGGTGACGATATTAAGCCAATCGCGGCTGGGACCTTGGTTGTTGCGCGTGATGATCTCCACCACGTCGCCCGTTTGGGGGACGCGGTCAAAGGGAACGATCACGCCGTTGATCTTCGCACCCACCATACGGTTGCCGACGGCGGTGTGAATGGTGTAAGCAAAGTCAATGACCGTGGCGCCCTGCGGAAGCGAAATGACGTCGCCCTTGGGGGTAAAGACGAAAATTTCCTCACGGAAAAGCGATTTTTTAAAGGAGTGGATATATTCGTCGGGGTCGCGCGTGTCCTCGTCCGCTTCGATGAGCGACGCGATCCAAGCGAGCTGCTCGTCTACCTTGGCGTCTGCGGCTTCTCCCGTCTTATAGCGCCAATGCGCCGCGATACCGAACTCCGCCGTTTCGTGCATCTCGCGCGTGCGGATCTGCACCTCGAAGGGGATACCGTCGCGGCTCATAACGGTGGTGTGAAGCGACTGATACATATTGGGCTTTGGCATCGAAATGTAGTCCTTAAAGCGGCCAGGGACGGACGTGAACATCTCGTGCACAAGACCGAGGACGGTGTAGCACTCCTCTACCGTATCCACGATGACGCGCAAGGCGTAAAAATCGTAGATTTCCTCAAAGGGCTTGCCCTGCTCGTAGATCTTGCGGTATAGGCTATAGACCGATTTGATGCGGTCTTCCATTTCGTAGGTGATGCCGTAGGACGAAAGTCGGTCCTCGATTTTTGCGCGTGCGGATGCGAGCAGCTCACGGCTGGTGCCGAAGCGATTGTCCACCGCTTCCATCACTTCCTTGTAGCCGATGGGATCGAGGTAAAGGAGCGCGTGATTTTCAAGCTCCAGCTTGATCCTTTGCATACCGAGTCTGTGGGCAAGCGGCGCGTAGATATACATCGTTTCCAGCGCGATCTCACGCTGGCGGTCGCTGTTTTTCTTGCCGCCGAGCGTTCGCATATTGTGCAGTCGGTCGCAGAGCTTGACGATGATGACGCGAATGTCCTTGGAGATAGCGAGCATCATCTTGCGGATGTTCTCAATCTGCGCGTCCTCGCGGTTCTCAACGGCGACCGTGACGATCTTCGTCACGCCCTCAACGATGGCGGCGACGTCCGCGCCAAAGCGCTCGGCAAGGACGCTTGAGGTGATTCCCTCACAGTCCTCTACCGTGTCGTGAAGCAGAGCCGCGCAGACGGCGTCGGTATCGAGTCCAAGCCCAGCAACACTCTCGGCAACTGCAAGCGGGTGCGAGATGTACGGCTCGCCGCTTTGCCTTTTTTGTCCTAAGTGGGCTTGATAGGCAAGGGTGTACGCCGCTTCTATTTTAGGCATATCGTAACGCTCGGGGTTTTTGTGCAATACACTGAGCAGTCCCTTCGCGAGTAAGAGCATTTCCTCTGTCATAGAAGCTCCTTTCTTAATATCTGCGCTCTCTTAACCGAAGCTGATGTAGAATGTTTGACTTTTCAAGATCGGTCTTTCCCGTATTGAATTTGAGGCGGAAGCGATAGGTATCGCTTGCGATCTCCTCAATGCCGAGAATGTTCATCTCGCGGAAAATGCTGAAGATGAACTTTAGCTTCACAAGACCGATTTCGTATCCCTGCGCGCACAGCTGTGCGTGCATACTGCGGGTGGTAAAGGTGTCCGAGCCACCCCGTACAAGGCGGCGAATGACGGTATACACGGCGGCAAAATCGTCCCGCGTGGGTACGACCTTTTCTTCGGGCGCAAAGGCGTCGCCGTCCGTAATCTCACGGAAGCGGCGGTTTTCCGCTTCTTCCTCAATGCGCTCGCGCTCGGCGGGGCGCATATCTCTGACGGTGAGCTGAACGCTTCTCTTGCCTGCCCACTCGTTGATGTCAAGCGAGAAAAGAAGGTCTACCTTTTCTCCGGGGTAAAGGTCGAGCTTTGCCGTTTCGTGGGAGAAATACATTGCGGTGACGTGACGATCGCCGTCCCTAAGAACGAGCCTTGTATGCTTGCCGCCGCCCACGGGCACGATCTCCTCGACCGTCACCGAGAACAGGGCAAAAACGGGAAGCGGATTTCCCGTGCCGTAGGGCTCAAGATAGCGGCGAAGCTCCGAAGCGAGATCCATATCTAACTCCGAGGGCAAAAGCGCAAGGTCAGCTTCCACCGTGGGGGTGAGCATCTCGTCCGAAAGGTGGGTGCGTGCGTATTCGTTGATTCGCGCACGGAACTCGGGAAGGCGATCTCTTTCCACGCTCAGCCCTGCGGCAAGCTCGTGACCGCCGTATTTTAAAAGGGTATCGGAGCAGGCTTGGAGCGCCGCGGCAAGGTTCATTCCCTTGATGCTTCTGCCCGAGCCCTTGCCTACGCTTCCCTCTTCGCTTCCCTCAAAGGAAACGAGAATAGAGGGGAGTCCGTAGCGCTCGGTCACGCGCGAGGAAACGATACCGATGACACCGTGATGCCAGCTGTCGTCGTCAAGCACGATGACGGGATCGTTTTCAAAATCGTGTTCTCTTTCGATCTTCTCAAACGCGGCGGCAGTAATGCGGTTTTCCTCTACCTGTCGCTCACGGTTGGCCTCACAAAGCGCCTCGGCAATTTCCTTTGCCTTACCGTAATCGTTCGTTAAGAACAGCTCGACCGCGACCGAAGCGGAGCGAATGCGCCCCGCGGCGTTTAAGCGCGGTGCCAGCGTGTATCCGATGTAGCCCGAGGTGATCTTGGGCTCCGTTTTGTATCGGCTTTTCGTTTGCTCTGTCTGCCCCAAGACGGCGTTGATGAGGGCGGAGATGCCCACGCGACGCGCCTTTTCCATTCTGCCAAGACCGTAGGAAACGATCAAGCGGTTTTCTTCCTTGATGGGCATAACGTCCGCGATGGTGCCGATGGCAACGAGGTCGGCGTATTCTTGGCACATTCTCGCCACACACTCGCGGCGGGAGTCGCCCGTATAGCGCTCTTCAAAGGCGCAAATGAGCTTAAAGACCACGCCGACGCCCGCAAGCTCCTTAAAGGGATAGGGGCAATCGGGACGATGGGGGTTGACGACTGCCACGGCGTCGGGAATGGCGGTGCGACACTCGTGGTGGTCGGTAACGACGGTGTCAATGCCCTTTTCCTTGGCGTACGCCACCTCGTCGGCGGCGGTGATGCCCGTGTCGACGGTGATGATGAGGTCGACGCCGTCTTCGGCGAGCTTGTCGATTGCCGTAACGGAAACGCCGTATCCCTCGCCCGCACGGTTGGGAATGTAGTAGTCCACCTGCGCGCCGCGAGAAGAAAGGTATAGATAAAGCGTAGAAACGGCGGTGACGCCGTCCACGTCGTAGTCGCCGTAAATGACGATGCGCTCGTGCGTGTCTAACGCCAAGCGAATGCGGTCGATGGCTTTCTCGATATCCTTCATCAAGAAGGGATCGCAAAGAAGCTCGCTCTCCATACGGATGAAGCGATTGGCTTCCTCGGGAGTGTGGTAGCCACGGCTGTAAAGCAGTCTTGCAAGAATGGGGCTAACGCCGAGCGCCTCGGCGATTCTCAATGCCCCGCTTTCCGCCTCGGGGCTTTCTTGCATTTTCAAGACCCAGCGCTTGGCGGTATGTTCGTTTGGTTTTTTCATCGGTGTCATTCCTTTCGGCGTCCCGAGGACGCATAGGGAGCCGCGCGCGAATTAAGATTCGCCGCAGGGCTTATATTTTTGCATCAGCGCCAAAGCGGTGCGTACGCCGTCCACGGCGGCGCTTGTGATGCCGCCCGCGTAGCCCGCGCCCTCTCCGGCGGGATAGATGTTTTCATAACCGAGCGCACAGCGCTCGTCCGTTCTTAAGATGCGAACGGGAGCCGACGTACGGGTTTCTGCACCCGTGAGAACGGCGTCGGGCGTATCAAAGCCCCGAAGCGTGCGCCCAAAGCGCACAAGAGCGCCGCGTATGGCGTCGGTATATACGCGCGGCAAATAGAGGTCGGGGGACGCAACGCGTACCCGCCCCTCGCCATAGGTGGGAAGAATGCGTGACGGCTCGGCAGAAGCCCGTCGTGCAAGAAAATCGCCGACGGTCACGATGGGGGCGCGGTATTCTCCCCCGCCCGCAGCAAACGCCGCCTGCTCAATGCTTCTTTGCAGAGCGATCGCATCGCGCGGGGTGCCGCCGTAGTCCTCGCGGAATACGGTCGCAAGCACGGCAGAATTGGCGTTTCTTCCGTCGCGTGCGTGATAGCTCATACCGTTGACGGCGACGCCGCCTTCCTCGCTCGTTGCCGCCATCACTTCCCCGCCGGGGCACATACAAAAGGTATATACGCCGCGCGTTTTGGTGTCGCTTGACAGAGTATACTCGGCGTGTCCGAGGGCGGGGTGCCCTGCATAGTCGCCGTGCATTGCTTTATCAATGTCCGCTTGCAGATGCTCAATACGCATTCCGACGGAAAACGCCTTTGCCTCGATCGCGAAGCCGAGGGAAAGAAGCATCTCGTAGGTATCGCGCGCGCTGTGTCCGATGGCTAGCACGAGCGCCCCTGCGGGCATCTCGCCGCGCGTGGTGGTGACGGATAAGAGCTTGCCCGACTTGGTCTTGATGCCGAGAAGCTTCGTGTGGGTATGAAGCTCACCGCCCAAGCGCAGAATCTCGGCAAGCATATTTTCAACGACGGTGCCGAGAATGTCCGTGCCGACGTGCGGCTTTGCAAGCGTCAAGATCTCCTCGGGCGCACCGAAGCGCACGAAGGTCTTTAAAATATACGCGCCTAAGGGGTCGCGCGTGCGTGTGACGAGCTTACCGTCCGAAAAGGTGCCCGCACCGCCCGCACCAAACTGCACGTTGGTTTCGGGGTCCAAAACGCCGTTTTCGATCAAGCGGCGATAGGCGTTACGGCGTCCGGCAACGCTGCCGCCGCGCTCAAGGAGAATGGGGCGATAGCCCGATTCCGCCAAAAGGAGCGCACAAAAAAGTCCCGCAGGACCGCTGCCCACCACGACGGGGCGGTGGGAAAGGGGCTCGCTTCCAAAGGTGGGCACGGGCTCCTCTTCCGAAAGGAGAGAGATGCCCTTGCATCCCTCGGGAAGGCGTGCGGGGACAGCACCGCGTGCCGCCACGGTGTAAACGAGGCGCAAAGCGCGCGCGTCACGCGCGTCGACCGATTTTTTGTATATTTCAAGGCGCATCCCCTCGGATAACAAACGCACGCCGCGCAAACGGCGGCGTGCTTCCGTTATGGCTAGAGATGCGTCTGCATCGGGCGAAAGACGGATACCGCTGACCAAAAGGCAGCCGTGGGTATTAAACATATAGCACGCCCTCTGTGTCGGTAGCGTCCATTACGGTGCTTGTCGTGACCGAGGCTTGTGCGCCGCAATCGTCCGCCCTTTCCTCACGCATTGAATAGCGCACGAGGAGCCAGGTGATGCACGCGGCAAGAAGGCAGATGAGATAGATCAACAGATAGTGAAGAATGTTCTTTTTCTTCCTTTGGATCCGCTTTAGCTTTTCCTCTTGCATCTTATTTTGCTGTTCCATAGCTTCTCCCTTCTAGGTTAAGCGTCGTTTTTTTCGGCGTCGTTCGTGCGGTCCTTTTTCCGCACGAGCTTTTCGGTCAGCACCATTTGAAGCCCGCGAATGCTGTATTCTCTCGTCATAATGCCGTCGCAGGCGATGGAGATGGTTCCCGTTTCCTCGGATACGACGACGATGACCGCATCGCTCACCTCACTCATACCGAGCGCGGCGCGGTGACGGGAGCCAAGGTCCTGCGAGATGGAAATATCGGTGGTGATGGGGAGCATACAGCCCGCGGCGGCGATACGGTTGTTGCGAATGATCACAGCGCCGTCGTGCATCGGTGCGCCCTTATAAAAGATGGCTTGCAACGCCGTTGCCGAGGGCGAAGCGTCAAGAAGCGTGCCGCTTGCCGCAATGTCGCCGAGCTTGGTCGTGCGCTCGATAACGATGAGCGCGCCCGTGCTTTCTCCCGTCTTGGGATCGACCTTACGCATATCGCCCACCGCATCGCAGACGGCGGAGATCAGCGCGTAGGTTTCTTCGGCACCGCGATCGTCGCCCAAGCGGCGAAGTCCGCGCCAAGGGCGGTCACCCACCTTTTCAAGCACGGTGCGGATCTCATCGCGGAAAATAACGATCATCGCGATGATGCCGACGTCAAACACGTGGTCGAGCAAATATACCGTCGCATCCATCTCGAGGAAGGAAACGACGATCCACACGAGGAAAAGAACGACAAGCCCCGCAAGCAGGTTGGCGGCACGGCGGTCGTGTAAGAACTGATAGATTCCGAGAAAGATCACGGAAAGGATCAAAATATCCAAAAATGAGGTGAAGCTAAACGAGGAAAGCTCTTCCTTTAAGAAGGGGAAAAAATTTCCAAAAAACAGTTTAATATTCATCGGTGATCCCCACAGTTTTGTAAGATTGTGCCGTTTTTTCGAAACGGCAAGGTATTATATAACATAGATACATATATTTTATCATAAACGGCAACGGATTGCAACACTTCGCCCCATATTTTCGCCCTTTATAAATGAATATTTGGTAAACTTTATAAGTTTGGTTTTTTAACAGAAAATGAAATATTAAAAAAGGACTGTGTCGACCGACACAGTCCTTTGGTTTATGCGAGGAGCTTTTCGAGCGCCGCAAGACGCACGGCGAGCGTTAATACCGACATCGCGCGTGCAAGGTCGGCAAGCGAGGGATACGAGGGGGCAAGGCGGAGATTTTTGTCCTCGGGGTCGACCCCGTAGGGGAAGGTTGCACCCACCTTGGTGAGGGTGACGCCAGCGTCCTTACAGAGCGCGTAGACGCGCTTTGCCGTTCCGGGAAGCACGTCGAGGGATACGAAATATCCGCCCTTCGGCTCGGTCCACGCGGCGATGCCCTTGTCGCCAAGGTCGCGCGCGAGCGTATCAAGAACGATAGAAAAGCGTGCGGACAAGAACTTCGCCTGCTTTTTCATATGTGCCGAAACCGCCGCGGCGTCGGGAAGAAAGGCGAGGTGACGGAGCTGATTCAGCTTATCAAAGCCGATGGTCTGCACGGTGAGCACGGAGAGCGCCTTTTCGACGTCCGCATCGCCCATCGCCATCATCGCAACGCCGGCACCGGGGAAGGTGATCTTTGAGGTGGACGAGAAGAAGAATACGCGGTTTTCGTTGCCGCAAGCCTTTGCCTCAGCAAAGATATCAAGGAGTGTGTCGCCCTCGTTTTCAATGTCGTGCACCATATAGGCGTTATCCCAGAAGATGCGGAAATCTGCGGCGGCGGTCTTCATTGCGGCGAGGCGACGCACCGTGTCGTCGCTATAAGTGATGCCCGTGGGATTCGAATACTTCGGCACGCACCAAATGCCCTTGATCTGTGCGTCGGCGGCGACGAGGGATTCGACCTCATCCATATCGGGACCATCCTTCGTCAGTGCCACGGGGATCATCTCAATGCCAAGCGATTCGCAAATGGCAAAATGACGGTCGTAGCCGGGAGCGGGGCAAAGGAATTTGACCTTTTCCTCACATCTCCAAGGCTGATCTGCGCCCGCAACGCCGTAGTGCATTGCGCGGGCAACGGTATCATACATCAAATTCAAGCTGGAGTTGCCGCCAACGATGATGTTTTTGGCGGGGATCCCGGTGAGTTCCGACCAAAACGCGCGCATTTCGGGAAGCCCCGCAAGCACGCCGTAGTTGCGGCAGTCAAACCCGTCCTCTGCGTACACCTTGCACGCGCACGCCTCTTTTAGCATCGGCATCGAGATCTCTAACTGCTCTGCCGAGGGCTTTCCGCGCGAAAGGTCGAGCGACAGCTTTTCCTTCAAAACCGCATCGTATTCCAAACGGAGAGCGCGTTGCTCTGCCGCCATTTCTGCTTTGGTTGCGTTTACATAGTTCATTTGTGCCTCTTTTTGCAAGTTTCAACCTGCATAAATTCATTTTTGACAATTTTTACATCGAATATTATACTATATCCCCTATAAAAATACAAGTATTTTTTTGGTTTTTTTCATTTTATGTCATTATATCTTAAAATGTGCGCCGTCCTTTTTGCTTCCTTGTGCAAATTGCCGTTTTTTCCTGCAAAAGTATGGAAAAATGCAAGAGAAAAAGCCTTTTTTGCAAGAAAACGAATCAAAAAAACGCCCGAAGGCGACGGGGGAGCGTTTGGCTCTCGCACCGTGCTTCGGGCGTTTTTGGAAAGAAATTATTTTCTTGCATTGTGGGCGTCGACCAGCTTGTGGATTCTCTTGGACTGATCGAGCAGAGAGCTGATGCTCTCGTCGTGGTTGAGGGTGTCGATAAGATATGCAACGTACTTGCACATATTGACGTCGCCGTACCATTCGCGCGAAAGAAGCTCGGGGGTCTGGTAAACGAGGTTGGTGGTAAAGATCTTGGTGAAGAGCCCTTCCTCGTACGCCTTGTCAAGCGCTTCCATACCTGCCGTGAAAAGACCGAAGGTGGAGAATACGAAGATGCGGGCAGCCCCTCTCTCCTTAAGCTGCTTTGCGACGTCGATGACCGAGTCGCCCGATGCGATCATATCGTCAGCGATGATGACGTCCATTCCCTGCAAGTCACGGCCGAGGTACTCGTGTGCCTCGATGGGGTTCTTGCCGTTGACGATGACCGAATAGTTGCGTCTTTTGTAGAACATACCGAGGTCGATCTTGAGCATCGAGGAATAGTAGATACATCTTGCCATAGCGCCCTCGTCGGGAGATACGACCATAATCTTTTCCTTATCAAAATCGATGTCGGGATAGTTGCGGACGAGCGCCTTGAGCATCTGGTAGCTGGAGCGCACGTTATCAAAGCCTGCAAGGGGAATGGCGTTTTGCACACGGGGATCGTGCGCGTCAAAGGTGATGAAGTTGGAAACACCCATATTGATGAGCTCTTGGAGTGCTACCGCGCAGTCGAGCGATTCTCTGCCCGAGCGCTTGTGCTGTCTGCCCTCGTAAAGCATCGGCATAAGCACCGAGATACGGCGCGCCTTACCGCCGATGGCGGCGATGACACGCTTAAGGTCGGCAAAATGCTCGTCGGGACTCATCGGCACGGTCTTGCCGTACATTTTGTAGGTTACGCCGTGATTAAAGCAGTCCGAAATAATGTAAACATCGTGGCCACGCAAGGATTCGTGAAGCAAGCCCTTTGCCTCGCCGCTTCCAAAGCGGGGGCATTCCGCCGTAACGAGGAAGCTCTCCTCGCTGTTGTGGCGACGCCATTCCTTCAAATATGCGTCCACCTGGCTGACAAACTTCTCGCAGCCGCGCATTCCGATGACTGTCAATTCTCCGTAAAGTGTATCCTTCATCTGACCCGTTCCCCTCTTAAGTTGTTTTTAGGAATAAAAATCCACACTTCTATTATACCCGTGCGCGCAAAAAATGTCAAGAGGGGAGCGTGCCAAAAAGCGATAAAATATTCCCCGTTTCTCTGTCAAAAACAAACATATGCGGGCAAAAGAGAACAAAGCGCATAGAATGAAAATAAAACGAACGAAGGAGTTGCTTATGGCAGAGCATTACGGCTTTTTGCAGGTTCTCGTACGCACGGCGAAGGAAAGCCTACCCGTCCCATCGGCTGAGGTGTTGATCGAGAGTCCCACCCTCTCGCGCGGGCTTTTGACCGACAAAAGCGGAAGGACGGAAGCGGTCCCGCTTCCCACCCCCTCGGCAGCCGCTTCCCTTTCTGCAGGGGGAAAGGACCCCTTTGCCCTTTACCGTGTTACGGTAAAAAAGGACGGCTTTTATACGCAAACGACGGAAAACGTCCCCGTCTTTGCGGGTGTGACCTCTCTACAACCCGTAACGCTGATCGGGCGCGCCGAATACGGAAGCGAAGACCTCGTACCGAGGAGCAGCGTTGATACGGTAGAAAGCGACCCGCAGGTCTTAAACCAAGGAGGATAATATGCCCGAAACGCCCATCATTCCCGAACGCATTACCGTGCATCTCGGCACGCCCGAATCCGCGGCGCAAAACGTGACCGTTTCCTTTCCCGATTACATCAAAAACGTAGCGTCGAGCGAGATCTATCCCACTTGGCCCGAGTCCGCCATCCGCGCAAACATCTACGCACAGATCTCCTACGCGCTCAACCGCGTTTATACGCGCTACTATCCCTCGCGCGGGTTTGATTTTGATATTACGAACTCCACCGCCTTTGACCAATCCTTCGTTTACGGCAGAGATATTTTTGAAAACATCTCGCGCATCGTGGACGAGATCTTCAACAGCTATTTGCGAAGGCGGGGGAACGTCGAGCCCTTATTTGCCGCTTATTGCGACGGGGTGCGCGTTTTGTGCGACGGGCTTTCGCAATGGGGGAGCGTTGCGCTTGCAGAGGAAGGGCTCACCCCCTACGAGATCTTGACCACCTATTACGGGGACGACATTGACATCGTGCGCGACGTGCCTGTGGGAGAGATTCCCGACGCACCCATTTTTCCCTTGCGTGAGGGGCAGATCGGTCCCGACATTGAGTTATTGCAAAGGCGTCTTAACCGCATTTCCGCGAACTACCCCGCTATCCCCAAGATCTATCCCGTGGGCGGGGTGTTCGGCGCGTCGACCACGGCGGCTGTCAAGGAGTTTCAGCGCGTATTTGACCTCACCCCCGACGGCATCGTAGGTCCTGCCACCTGGTACCGCATTCTCTACATATACGGCGGCATCAAGCGGCTCTCGGAGCTGAATTCCGAGGGGCTGACGCTCGGTGAGATCTCCACCCAATATCCAAGCCTTTTGCAAAGCGGGAGCGAGGGGACGGGGGTGCTTGTTTTGCAATACTATCTTTCCTACCTTTCCGCCTTTATCCCCACCGTGCCCGCCGTTGCGATCGACGGGGTGTTTGGGGTGGAAACCGAACGGGCGGTGCGCGCCTTCCAAAGCACCTACGGGCTTCCCGCAGACGGCGTTGTGGGAGAGTTGACCTGGCGCGAGCTGACCGACGTTTACGCGGGGCTCGTGTCCTCGATCCCCCTACGCTTTTCCGAGGGGGTTGTGATTCCCTTTCCCGGGGAGTCGCTGTCGCTCGGCTCCGAGGGAGAAGCAGTGCGCGTCTTGCAGGAATATCTCCGCTACATTGCGATGACCTATACCGAGATCCCCGACGTCAACCCCGACGGCGTGTTTGGTCCTACGACGCGGGCGGCGGTGGCGGCGTTCCAAGAGCTTTTTTCCGTTCCCGCACCCGAGGGAGTCGTCGGCGCCATCACGTGGAGCGCCATTGCGAGCGTTTACGAGGACCTATACCAAGGAAATCTTGCCGAGGAAGGGCAATTTCCCGGATATTCGATAGGAGAAGAGGAATGAGTGTTTACCGCATAGACCGCACGGAAGAGGCGATAAGAGAGGTGCAAAGGTATTTGCGCGCCGTATCCTACAGGCACGAAAGCGTGCCGCACATCGGCATTGACGGCATCTACGGAGAAGAAACGAGGGCGGCGCTCCGTGCCTTTCAAATTCTTTTTTCGCTTGCGCCGACGGGGGTGGCAGACGACGAAACCTTTGCCCTGCTCTACCGCGAATTTTTGCGCGTCCCCCGACGGGGCGAACGATAAAAATGTGCCTTTTTTGAAATTTCCGCCGCATCTCCGTCCATACTGAAAGAAAAGTTCTATGATAGACGGGAGATGCTATGAATTTAAACACCAATTTCACCCCAAGGCTTCGCCACGCACTCGACGCCGCCCCCAAAATTGCAGGCGAGCTTGGGCACAAGTACATCGGCAGTGAGCATTTGCTTTTGGCACTTGCGTGGGAAGAGGAATCGCTCGCCGCGCGCTTTCTTGAGGGGCACGGCATTTACGCCGAGCGCCTGCGCGAGGCGATCGCCGAGATGTCGGGTACCGCCCCCAAAACCCATCTTTCGCCAAGCGATCTAACTCCAAGGGCGCGGCAGATGATCGAGGGGGCTGTCAAGAGCGCAGAGGGCGGAGAGCGCGTGGGGAGCGACGCGCTTCTTTATGCCATTCTCTCCGAGCGCGAGGGGAGTGGCGCCCGGCTGCTCGGCGCTTTGGGGGTGGATTGCGGGGCGCTTTGCCGAGAGATCCACACCTTTCACGAGGCGAAGGCGGAATCCAAAACGCCTGCGAGCGCACTCGCGTCTTTACCCAAGCTCGCTAAGTACGGCAGAGATCTGACCGCGCTTGCCAAGGCGGGGGCACTCGACCCGTTAGTAGGGCGAGATGAAGAAACGGCGCGGGTGATCTCCATTCTCGCGCGCCGTCAAAAAAACAATCCCTGCCTTATCGGAGAGCCGGGGGTGGGAAAGACCGCCATCGCCGAGGGGCTTGCCCAGCGCATTGCCAAGGGAACGGTACCCAAGGAGCTGCGCGCCTGCTCGCTTGTCAGCCTTGACCTTTCCTCAATGATCGCGGGGGCAAAATACCGCGGCGAATTTGAGGAAAGACTGCGCGCGGTGCTTGACGAGGTGCGCGCCAACAAGAGCGTTATTCTCTTTATCGACGAGCTTCATATGATCG
This sequence comes from Eubacteriales bacterium, assembly GCA_045602305.1. Lineage (GTDB taxonomy): Bacteria > Bacillota > Clostridia > Oscillospirales > CAG-272 > UBA1740. The sequence continues at coordinate 22,036 of JAZSBJ010000082.1, forward strand.
TGGGCGCGGGCGCGGCAGAGGGGGCGGTGGACGCCGCAAACATTTTAAAGCCCGCCCTCTCGCGCGGTGAGATCCGCATTTTCGGTGCGACGACACCCAAGGAATATCACGCGAGCATCGAAAAGGACGCGGCGCTTTCCCGCCGATTTGCCTCGGTATTCGTCAAAGAACCCACAGAGAGCGAGGCGCTTGCCGTGCTGCGTGGCTTAAAGCCCCGCTACGAGGCGCATCACGCGCTCCGCTTTACCGAGGAAGCGCTCGTTGCCGCCGTTTCTCTTTCCGTGCGCTATCTGCCCGAAAAGCATCTGCCGGATAAGGCGATCGATCTTTTGGACGAGGCGGCGGCAGAAAAGCGCGTGCGGACGGGGGTCGCTTCCCTTTCTCTTACGACTACGACGCGCGCGGGGGATGCGTCCGATCTGAGCGTTGCGTCCGACGAGGGCGAGATCACGGCAGACGATATTGCAAGCATTCTATACAAGCAAACGGGCATTCCCGTAGAGCGCTTGACCGAGGACGAGGGGGCGCGAATGGAAGCGCTGGAAGCCGCCCTTAAGGAAAAGGTGATCGGGCAAGACGATGCCGCCGCGGCGCTTTGCCGCGCGCTTTTGCGCCGCCGCACGGGACTCGGCTCTCCCGACCGTCCCTTAGGCTCCTTTCTCTTTTTGGGAAAGACGGGCGTGGGAAAGACGGCGATGTGCTTGGCGCTTGCCGAGCATTTGTTTGGGGAAAAAGAGGGGCTTTTGCGCTTTGATATGTCGGAATATATGGAAAAGCATTCGGTGTCCCGCCTGATCGGCTCGCCGCCGGGGTACGTGGGGTACGGCGAAGGGGGGCTTTTGACCGAGGGGATCCGCCGCCGTCCCTATTCCGTAGTCCTGTTCGACGAGATCGAAAAGGCGCATCCCGACATCTGCCATTTGCTTTTGCAGGTGCTAGAGGACGGGCGCTTGACGGACAGTGAGGGACACACCTGCGATTTTCGGAACGCAGTGATCGTTTTCACCTCAAACATCGGAGCTATGGGCGACACCCGCATTTCGGGCTTTTCGGAAGCGAAAGAGATGCACACGGATGACGGCGCATTGCGTGCCGCGTTCCGTCCCGAGTTTCTTGGGCGGCTAGACGAGATCATCCGTTTTTGCGCCTTGGATAGGAAAACGATGGAAAGGATCGCCGACGGAATGCTAAAGGAGCTTTCGTCGCGCGCGGCTTCCTGTGGGCTTGCCATATCCTTTACGGAAGAGGTGGCGTCCTACATTGCAAAAAGCGCTATAAAGGCAGGGGACGGTGCGCGCAGCGTGCGCCGCGCGATCAGCCGTTATATTGAGGACGGTCTTGCCTCTTCCCTGCTTGACGGACGCCTCGAAAAGGGGTTTCGCACACGCGTTTCCGTCATTGACGGGACGCTTGCCTTTGAAAAAGAAGAATAAAGAGAGGGAGAGGCGCGCCTCTCCCTCTGGGCTTTCGCGCGCGTCGCGCCGCCGTGCTTATATATTTATATATTTAATGAAGCGTTTGCCGAATTTAAATAAAAAAATTAGAAAAAAACTCTTGACAAATGAAGAAGAGTATGGTAGAATGGTTGTACCTCTGTCGGAGAGGTCTTTTTTTCGCGCTTTTTTGGGACAAGAGCGCTAGTTCTTCGATAATGAGGGAGGTACGCCATACGGCAAACAATGGAGCCTTGCTCCAAATTCAAATAGGAGGTGCCGAAAAACAATGAGAGTCAAGATTACCCTCGCCTGCACGGAGTGCAAGCAAAGAAACTATGACACGGAAAAGAACAAGAAGAATGATCCGGACAGACTTGAAATGAACAAGTATTGCCGCTTCTGCCGCAAACACACCCTGCACAAGGAAACCAAATAAGGTACGAAAGGATTGTATTATGGCAGAATTGAATGAAAAGAAGGATGCCGTCAAGGCATCCCCCGAAAAAGCAGAAAAGAAAAAGAACAAAAAGCCCAACATCTTCAAGAGAATGGCAAAGTTCTTCCGCGAGTGCAAGAGCGAGATGAAGAAGGTCACCTGGCTTTCCGGCAAGGAAACCTTTAAGAGCTCTGTGATCGTCGTGGTCGTAACGGTTGCGCTCTGCGCGGCGATCGGCTTGATCGATACCGCGCTTGAGTACGGTGTGGTCGGTCTTCGCGATCTCACCATCCATTTGGGCTTGGTCCTTAAACCTTAAAGGCAGGATGCTGTAATGAGTGATTTCGACGAAATGAACCTTGGTCCCAGGTGGTACGTCATTCACACGTACTCCGGTTATGAAAACAAAGTCAAAGTCAGCATTGAAAAGGTTGTGGAAAACCGCGGACTCGGACACTTGATCTTCGACTTGCAGATCCCCGTCGAAAAGGAGATCGTCACGAATGACAAGGGTGTGGAGCGCGAGGTAGAAACCAAGCTTTTCCCCGCATACGTGCTTATTAAGATGGTTATGACAGACGAAAGCTGGCACGTTGTCCGTAACATTACGGGCGTTACAGGCTTCGTGGGCCCCGGCTCTAAGCCGGTCCCCCTGACTGAGGAAGAGGTTGCCTTCTTCCGCGTGGAAGACACCGCGGAGGCAGAGGAATCCTTCAAGTTCAAGGTGGGTATGAAGGTCAAGGCGGTTTCCGGTACCTTCGCCGGTTACAGCGGTGTCCTTCAAGAAATCTCCGAGGACAAGAAGCAGCTTACGATTCTTGTCGCAACCGGAAAGCGTGACATCCCCGTGATCGTTGAAACGAAGGACGTCACGATCGACGAGTAATCTCGTCATTTGCCACTCCCGAACGGGAGTATCAGTGGGAGGGAGAAAATTTTTACATCTCCCGAAAAAGACCACATTTGGAGGTAATGAAAAATGGCAAAGAAAATTTTAGGATATATCAAACTTCAGCTTCCCGCAGGCAAGGCTACGCCCCAGCCTCCGGTAGGTCCCGCACTTGGTCAGTACGGTGTTGCTATCCCGAACTTCACCAAGGAATTTAACGAAAGAACCAAGAATGACGCAGGTCTTATCATTCCCGTTGTCATCACTGTTTACGCAGACCGTTCCTTCACCTTTATCACCAAGACTCCTCCCGCAGCCGTTCTGATCAAGAAGGCTTGCGGCATCGAGACCGCTTCCGCAGCCCCCAACAAGACCAAGGTTGCGACGCTCACCAAGGAGCAGCTTAAGAAGATCGCAGAAACCAAGATGCCCGACCTCAACGCCGCTTCCCTTGAGGCTGCTATGAGTATGGTCGCAGGCACCGCGCGCAGTATGGGCGTGCTTGTGGAAGAATAAGGAGGAACGAAACAATGTTTATGGGTAAAAAGTATAAAGACAGCATTGCGCTGATTGACAAAACCAAGCTTTACGATCCCAGCGAGGCTATGGATCTCGTTTGCAAGACCGCAAAGGCTAAGTTCGACGAAACCGTCGAGGCTCACATCCGTCTGGGTGTTGACTCCCGTCACGCTGACCAGCAGGTCCGTGGCGCGATCGTTCTTCCCCACGGTACGGGTAAGACCGTTCGTACCCTCGTTTTCGCACGCGGCGACAAGGCAAAGGCTGCTGAAGAGGCAGGTGCTGACTACGTTGGTGCAGAAGAGTACGTGACCAAGATCCAGTCCGAGAACTGGTTTGAGTTTGACGTTGTTATCGCTACCCCCGATATGATGGGTGTTATCGGCCGTTTGGGTAAGGTGCTCGGTCCTAAGGGACTTATGCCTAACCCCAAGGCAGGTACCGTCACGATGGACGTAGCTCGCGCTGTTACCGAGGCTAAGGCCGGTAAGATC
>JAZSBJ010000083.1:0-16784 GCA_045602305.1 Eubacteriales bacterium
ATTGCGAATTATACCTTGGACAAAAGCTCCTCGGGGTGGGAAAGCAGTCCCGTCGCTCCTGCCGAGCGAAGCTCGTCGGCGGTGCGGAAGCCCCAAAGGGCGCCGTATCCGCGAATGCCCGCCGCGACGGCGGTCTTCATATCCACGTCGCTGTCGCCGATAAAGACGGCTTCTTCGCGCCGCGCGCCGTACTTTTCAAGAAGTGCGAGCACCGCGTCGGGCGCGGGCTTGAGCGGTATGCCCTCGCGTCCGCCAAGCACCTCGTCAAAGAGCCCCTCCGGGAACATATTTTCCACCGATGCCACCGCCGCCGCGTGCGGCTTGTTGCTGCAAACGGCAAGCACAACGCCACGCGTCTTCAGCGCATTCAAAAGCGGAAGGATGCCGTCGTACACCGTGACGCCGTCGTAGGGCGCGCCCTCGTAGGCGGTGATGAAGTGCGGGAAAAACGCATCGAAAAATTCGGGCGTCATCTTTCCCGACGCTTCCAGCGCCTGCTTTGTGAGGTTGCGGGCGCCGTTGCCCACAAAATAGCGGTAGCGCTCCAAGGGAAAAGGCGAAAGAGAAAATTTCTCAAGGGTCCTATTCATATGCCCCGCAATGTTTGCAAGCGTATCCACGAGCGTACCGTCGAGGTCAAAAATACAGATCTTGGTCATTTCCCTTTTCTCTTTCTAAATTTGCTATAATGGACCAACGCATCTCTTTGTGCGAATTGCGTAATTTATGCGAGTGCAGCCTTCACGGCAGCCAAAGCTTCATCAATCTTCGACACATCCTTGCCGCCTGCCTGTGCGTTGTCGGGGCGTCCGCCGCCCTTGCCGCCCGTCAGGGATGCGGCGAGGGATACGAGCTTGCCCGCGTGTGCGCCTGCCTTCACGGCGTCGGCACCTGCACAAGCCACGAAGCCGAGCTTCTCACCGTCAACGACGGCAAGAACGGCAACCATATCGCTGTATTTTTCCTTGATGGCGTCGCAAAGGGTGCGTGCGGCATCCGTCGTTCCGTCAATGCGGGTAGCAAGAAGACGAACGCTGCCCAGCGTGACCGCTTCCCCAACGAGCGAGGAAAGGCGCGCGCCTGCGAGCTTGCTCTCGGCGGCGGCAAGGGCTGCCTTTGCGTCCTTTAATTCTTCCGTCAGTGCTGCGGCACGGCGGGAAAGGTCGGAAACAGAGCCCGCCTTCAGCTCCTTAGCCAAAAGCGAGAGAGATGCGTCACGCTCCGCGAGCTGAGAAAGCACGCCAAGTCCCGTCGTTCCCTCAATGCGGCGAACACCCGCCGCAACCGAGCTTTCGGAGAGGATGTGGAAAAGACCGATGGCGCCCGTATTTGCTACGTGCGTACCGCCGCAAAGCTCGGTCGAGCCCGTGCCGATATGCACGACGCGCACCTTGTCGCCGTACTTTTCGCCAAAGAGTGCCATAGCACCCTCTTTCTTTGCCGTTTCCATATCCGTTTCGACGGTGGAGCAAGCCTCTGCCTTAAGAATGCTCTCGTTGACGAGGGCTTCTACCTTAGAAAGCTCCTCGTGCGTCATTGCCGTGAAGTGCGAGAAGTCAAAGCGCACGCGCTCCGCGTCAACGTACGAGCCTGCCTGTGCGACGTGCGTGCCAAGCACCTGACGGAGCGCCGCCTGAAGCAGGTGGCACGCCGAGTGGTTGCGGCGAATGGCGTCGCGACGCACGCTGTCTACGGCAAGGGTAAGGGTGTCGCCCACGGCGACCTTGCCCGATTCCAGCGTCACCATATGCAGGTAAACGCCGTCCGTTTTCTTGGTGTCGGTGACGGTGAGCAGTGCGCCCTCAGCGCGCATCTCGCCCGTATCGCCCACCTGACCGCCGCCCTCGCCGTAGAACACGGTGGCGTCAAGGACGAGCGTTCCCTCGCCCTCGGAGAGGGTATCGACTGCGCCCTCGTCGGTGAGGATGGCAAGCACGCGCCCCTCTGCCGTCGTAGCGTCGTAGCCCAAAAAGTCCGTCTTGGGAAGATCCGAAAGCGCACCGCTTTCCGCAGAAGCCCAACCCGAAATGTTGGCGCGCGCCTCGCGTGCGCGGCGGCGTTGCTCATCCATCAGGGCGCGGAAGCCCTCTTCGGACACGGCAAGTCCCTCTTCCTCTGCCATCTCACGGGTGAGGTCGAAGGGGAAGCCGTAGGTATCGTAGAGCTTAAAGACGTCGGCGTCTGCCAAAGCGTCCTTTCCGAGCTTCTTTGCGTCGTCAATGAGAGAGGTGAGAATGGCGATGCCCGCGTTGATGGTGGCGGCAAAGCTCTCCTCTTCCTTGGCGATGACCTTTAAGATACAGTCGCGCTTTTCGCGAAGCTCAGGATATGCCGCGTCGCTCTCCCCGATGGCGGTAACGCAGACCTCGGGTAAGAAGGGGCGGTCGATGCCGAGCAGCTTGCCGTGGCGGCAGGCGCGGCGCAGAATGCGGCGCAGAACGTATCCTCTGCCCTCGTTCGAAGGAGAAACGCCGTCCGCGATCATAAACATTGCCGAGCGCGTGTGGTCGGTGATAACGCGAATGGAGATGTCGTTTTTCTTGTCGTCGCCATAGCGCTTGCCCGAGATCTCCACCACGTGGTCGAGGATCTTGCGGACCGAGTCCACCTCAAACATATTGTCCACGCCCTGCATCACGCACGCAAGACGCTCAAGTCCCATACCCGTATCAATGTTCTTGTTTTCAAGCTCAGTGTAGGTGCCGTCGCCCATATTGTTGAACTGGGAGAACACGTTGTACCAGATCTCCATATAGCGGACGCAGTCGCAACCGGGCTTGCAATCGGGTCTGCCGCAGCCGTACTTCTCGCCGCGGTCAAAATAGATCTCGGAGCAGGGGCCGCAAGGACCTGTGCCGTGCTCCCAGAAGTTATCCGCCTTGCCAAGGCGTACGATATGCTCGGGGGGAACGCCGATCTTATCCGCCCAGATGTGGTACGCTTCCTCGTCTTCCTCGTAGATCGAGGGCCAAAGAAGGTCGGAGGGAATCTCAAGCGTTTCGGTCAAGAACTCCCACGCCCACGGAATTGCCTCTTCCTTAAAGTAATCACCGAAGGAGAAGTTGCCGAGCATCTCAAAGAAGGTGCCGTGACGGGCGGTGTGTCCCACGCGCTCAAGGTCAGGCGTGCGGATGCACTTTTGGCAGGTCGTCACACGGCGGCGCGGGGGGATCTCCTCGCCCGTGAAAAACTTTTTCATCGGTGCCATACCCGAGTTGATGAGAAGAAGCGATTTGTCGCCCATCGGCACGAGCGGGAAGCTCGGAAGACGTAAGTGCCCCTTCGATTCAAAGAAGGAAAGGTACTTTTCGCGCAAATCGTTCAAGGATGTCCATTTCATATCGCATTTGTCCTTTCATTTGCCCCCGCCGTAGCGGGGCGCGCATAGGTTGGGGACGGGCAAGCCCGTCCCAACGCATTAATTCTTTTCTTGGTTCTTTGCCGCATCCCAGTCGATCGTGTTGTTTTCGGCAAGGAAGTCGAGCACTAACTCATAGATGGCGGTGTCGCGCAGATAGGTCGCGCCGTTCTGCTGGGCAAAGTATACCTTTACGTCGTCCTTGCTGACCGTTTCGCCCGAGGAGATCTTCACGACCTTAACGTACTCGGTAAGGAAATCGTCGATCTCGGCGTTCAGCTTGGCTTCGTCGTTGATAAAGGCAGAGTAGATGCCAAACTGCAAAAGGCTCTGCTTAATGCTCGAGGGCGCAAGCTCCTCGTTGATATACTCGGTATAGGTTTCGTACTCCTTCTCGTCGTAGCCAAAGAAGTAATTGGCGGCGTATGCGTGGATGTCGCGGTAGTCGCGCTTATCCGCATCGCTCAGCATCGAGTAGTAATACTCCACGGTTTCGGTGAGATATTGCTTGTACTGCTCCAGAGGCTCCTCGGGGAGCTTCTTGAATTCGAGGGTCTCAAGCAGGTGGTTGAACACCACGCCGCCCGCCGCGTACTTCACGGACTCCTCGTAGGTCTTTTCAAGCTCGTCGGTGAAGAAGGCAAGGCACTCGGTGCGCGCGGTCTTCAGCTCTTCCTCGTATGCCGCCTCGTCCTTGTCTAGCTTTGCTTCCTTTTCGGCAAGAGCGCTCTTCTTTTCGGAAAGCGTCTTTTCCTGCTTTTCAAGGGTGTCCTGCTTCTTGTTGAGGTCTGCCGTCAAGGATGCGATCAGCTCGGCGTTGTCCCCCTCTGCCGCAGCAAGCTCGGCAATCTTCGCTTCTAGGTCGGCAATCTCCTTCGTGAGGGTGGCAACGTCGCCGCGCTCCAAGGTTTCGATCTCGCCCTTGAGGGTCTTGATCTCGCCGCGCAGGGTAGAAAGCGCCTTAGACGCCTTGGTGAGTGCGCCGTCCTCTTTTGCCGAGGCGGTCTTGTTGTTCGAGGGAACGAAGGGCTCAACGCCGTTCGTCTTCAGCTCCTCGTTGAGCGTAGCGATGTCGCCAAGCGTCAAGGTGTCCGCCGTGTTTGCGTTGTGGGGCACGATGTAGGCAACCGATACGGTGAAGGTGAGCTTCGCGCCGTTGAGGGCGGCAAAGCGCTCGTCCGAGGGAGCTTTGCCGAAGTAATCCTCGGGAAGCTCCGCTTCAAAGGTGTAGGTGTGCTCGTCCTCTACGACAGCGTCCACCATACCCTCGTACTTGACCTTTTCCTTTTCGCCGTCCTCGTCAATATCCTCTTCGTATTCGAAGGTGAAATACTGTCCGACGACCTTGGCGTTGTCGATAAGGAGCTTGGTCCACGCCGCGTCCTTTTCGGCAAGGTCTATGCGCTCACCCGAAAAGTTCTTGTGGTTCTTGACCTCATTTTCCTTGTCCTTATCGGTCGATTTGACCGTTTCGGTGACGGTGTAGCTCAAAAGGATCACGTCGTCCTCGTCAAAGGCGCCCGTGGCACGGGTTTCAAAATAGCACTCCTCTGCGGGAACAAGACCGCAAAGGGCGTCGTCAAACGCCTCGCCGAAGTACGCCATTCCGATTTGAATGCGTCCCGTTTCCATATACGCGTTTTCAAAATAATTGATGTCCACGCGCTCGCCGTCCTTATCGACACGGACAACGTAAAGGAACACCTCGTCCGCGTAGTCGATGGCTTCGGTGTATTTAGGGAAATAGTTTCCGTTGTTCACGGTGTCCTCACTAAGGGCGACCTTGGAAAGAAGAAGCTGATTGATATACTTTTTGACGTTTGCCTCGGTAACGTCGTCGATGCGGCTCTCAAAGCCGGGGAGCGTGAGCCCCTTAAAGGTGCTTTCGGTATAGGTGAGGTAGTCCGAAAGCAGGGCGCTGTAATAGTCAAAGCCCTGCGTCGTGCTTTGCGGCGTATCCTTTCCGTCGTCGGAAAAATCCACGAAGGTTAATACGGCAAGCGCGCTCGTCAAAAGACACAGCGCAACGAAGACGGAAAGCAACACGATAAGGGGACGGCGGAGCGTGTTTTGCGCGACGGCTTCCGCGTCGGGGGTGGTAAGATTCTTTTTATTCATTGTACCCTTTTCCATCCTTTCGTGCTTATTCTACCTTGGTAAGGTTGTTTTCGATCAGGTACTCGCCGACCATCTTGTATACGAGGTCGCGGCGCGCACGCGCCCTGAGAAGGTCTTCCCCAAGCAGATCTACAAAATATTCTCTATCGTAGGTTTCGCTGTCCCACATCGAGGAAACGAGGCGGTCAAGATATTCCTCGACTGCCGCGTCGATCTCTTCGTCGCTGATCTTCATTCCCTCTTCGTCAAAGATGTGGTAGGCAAGAAGATCGCTCTTCTTCATCTGCTCGCCGTATGCCGAGTAGAGATAGGAGATGTATTCGTCCGCCGAGCTGACGTTCAGCTGGTTTGCGCGCGCGATCGTCGTCACGTATTCTTCCAGCGTTTCGCTCGTGGGAACCTCGCGTCTTGCGGAAACGAACTCTTCAAACACGGTGCGAGAGAGCTGTGCTTGGATCGCGTTGGCGATGGACGATGCCTCGCGGTTGGATTCAAAGAAGCTCTCGGTCTTGTTCGCGAGATTTACAAAGTGGGTGATCGCCGCAGAAACCATTGCCTCTTGCTTTTTTCTCTCCTGCTCGGCGTTGAGCTTTTCGAGCATTTTTGCCTTATATTCGGCAACGGCGCCCGCGTCGTCCTTTGCCTCAACCTGCATCTTCAGGACGTCGGTGACAAAGGCGCGGTTTGCTTCGGGCAGCTTGCAGTCGTCCGAATACAGAATGACGGCGCGCATCGTTGCGGTTTTGCCGTTAAGACCGTAGAAATCGTCGTCGTCCTCGGTGAAATATCCCTCGGGCACCTCAAAGGTGATGTCTACCGTCTTTTCTTCTTCAATGACGTAGTGCGCGGTCGCGACCACCTTGTAGTCTGCGCTCTTGTCCGCGTCCGAGGTGCCGCCCGTCAGGTTGTAGTCCTCAAGCACGAAGGAGAACTCTTCGCCAAGAGCCTTGCAGTTTTCCGCAAGGGCGGTATAAAGACGCTCGTCAAGGTCTGCGTCGAGGTCCACGCGCTCCGCGACCTGCGTATACTTGGACGAGGGGGTGGTTTCAAAGGTGTAGCGGTCGGCAAGCTCGTCGGCGTAGGGCGTTGCGCTCTTGCCCTTGCTCTTGTAGAAGAACAGGCTCATACAAACGGTATCGTCCACGGAGATCTTTCCGTTTTGGCGGATGGTTCTCCAAGTATCCTCGGGCTTTACTGCAAGCTCGACGATCTTCTTGTCAAAATCCTCGCCAAAGATGCCCATACCCACGATGAAGGTCGTGTAGCTCGTATAGGTGCCGAAAAGGTCTAACATATGGTCGGGGATCTCAAGACGGTTTTCCTTTTCTTCCTCAGGCTTCGGGTCGCCTACGAAGAAGTCCGTCACGTAAAGCGCTACCGTGTCGGCAATGCCGATCACCGTCTGACGCTGCAGCTCCTTAACGGGAACGCGGTTGATTACACGCTGATTTTCAAAATACTTGTCCATATAGGCAAGATCGTAGGGCGCGAATTCTTCCGCCTTGGTAACTTCCGTTAGGTTGAGGATGGCACCCGTGTAAAAATCGTCGTCAATGCCCTTCGTGTCGAGGTGGTGGCTGAGATCGATGGTTTCATAGATCGCCTTGGTGGGATCGTCGAAAACGCCGTCTAACGCGCGCGCGAGCAAAATGCCGCCAAAGGACGCGCAAGCGATCGAAAGCACGCACACCCCTGCGATGAGGGAGATGAGCCACTTCTTCTCGCGCGACATCTTCTTGATCTCGGGCGCGGCGGCTCCGTTCTTTTGCAGCTTCTTTCTCTGCTTCTTGGAAAGAGGCTGTGCTGCTGTTTTTTTGTTGTTCTTCATATAAAAGGTTCCTTTCCCTTTCGTTTTACGCGTCTTGCTTTAGGGAGTCCGCATACGCGGTGGCAAGCGCGTCGCATCGGCAGTTGTACGGATTGTCCGCGTGTCCCTTCACCCAGTGAAGCGTGACCTTATGCCGTAAAAGAAGCGTGTAAAGACGCTCCCAAAGATCGGGGTTTAAAACGGGACCGCCGCGGCGTCGCCAGCCGCGCGCGCGCCAACCGTCAAGCCAGCCGAGCGAAACGGCGTCCGAAAGATAGCGCGAGTCGGTGTAAAGATCCACCTCGCACGGCTCCTTCAACGCCTCGAGCGCAAAAATAGCGGCGGACAGCTCCATTCGGTTGTTGGTGGTTTCCTTCTCGCCGCCCGAAAGCTCCTTTTCCACGCCCGCGTAGCAGAGAATGGCTCCCCATCCCCCGACGCCGGGATTCCCGCGGCACGCGCCGTCGGTATATACGGTCACTTTTTTCACGGTTTTTCCTTTCGCGCTCTCATATTTGAAAAGGGGCAAGCGCCCCGTATGTTCTTCTCTAAAGAAGCCTTTTGCCCCGACTTCCGTCGGAGCAAAAGGAATTCCTGTGGTCTTATGCCTCGTAGGGGATCTCGGTGTACTTCACGTTTTTCTCGTTGAGCTCGTAGAGCTTTTCGAGTACACGCTCGTAGTGGTAGGTGCCATAGAGGTTCTCTTCGCCCTCTTGGTACTCTACGTAGTCTTCCCAAGTAGCGGCGTCATCGGGATATACCGCCTTGGCGTACTCATCCCAAGTCTTGCAGCCCGTCTGCTCCAGCATCTTTGCAAGGCAGTCCTCGTAGCTCTTTGCGCCGTATTGAGCAAACAGCTCTTCCTTCTGCGTCTTGGTCGCGGTGCTGGTCTTCTTGGTGTCGGGGTATTGGGAAGTGAGCTTCTCTACCGTGTAGGTTTCAAGGATCTGCTTTCTTCCCGTTTCGATCTGCTCCTTCGCCCAAGCCGTGCCTCTCTCCTTCGCCATAGCGAGAAGCTCGCTCTCGGTGTAGCGGCAATCCATCGCGTCAGCAAGGAGATAGGTCAAGAGGTTGCCCTTGATGATGGTTCTTCCCTCGTTGTAGAGCGTTTCTTCATACTCCTCGCGGCTGTCGTAGGTCAGCTTCTTTCCGTTGGCATCCGTTCTGTCGTTTCTCTTGGGATCCAGCGTCGTGCAGTAGTAGGTGAGAAGGAAGTTGTCGAAATTCTTGTACTTAAAGTCGCCCGTCACCTTGTTCTTCTCAACGCTGTAACCGCCGTCGGTCCAATATGCCATAGCGTCGTCAAGGTACTGGTTGACGTAGTTCTTAATGTTGCGCTTGGGCTCCTTGATGAGCGAGGTCTTTGCCAAAACCGCATTCCAAAGGGCTTCCTTTGCCTCTGCCTTAGCGGCGGCGTCGCACTCCTCTTGGAGCGTGGTCTTAACGTGCTTCTCGTATGCGGCGATGACCTTGTCGTCTGCCGTTTCGTCCGTCTTGAATTCGAGCTTGTTCTTCACGGTGTCCGCGTTGTAGGCGGGACGCGTGTAAGCGGATCTGCCAAAGATATAGGTGTAAACCACAACCTCGCGGTCCTTAAGCTCAAGATCCTTCTCCTCGCCGTCCACGGTGCCCTTGTAGGTGCCCGTTGCATCCGAGGGATACTTGTAGTTCATAATGAACGCGCCCGCATCGGGGTTGCCCATATGCTCGTTCTCGGCAACGGCACCCGTAAGCTCCACGAGGATCTGACCCTCGCAATACTCCTTGCCGCCGTCGGCAAAGTCGATGTTGTATGCGATGTGCGTCGAGTCTGCCTCAAACTTTGCACCGCTGGGAACGCCCTTATCGACGGGGTACACGTTGATGGTGACCGTCTTGGTGCTGGTGGGGGAGAAGAGGTTGTTCTCATCCTCGGCACGGCGCTCAATGAGCTCCTTAAGTCCAAGGTAGATGGCTTCCTTATAGTCGCCGCTTCCGTGCTTGCCGTTCTTCTCGATGGTTTCACCGATCTTCTCGAAGTGTGCAAGAACGTCGTTGCCCTTGCCGCTACCGTCCTGCGTGGTGCCCGTCTTGGTCACATACTTGGTCTTGTAGGAGAAGTATGCAACAGAGGGAAGCGCGCCAAAGTTGCCGATCTTCGCGCCGCCGATGCCGCGGTAAACGACGAGATACTTCTCTGCAAGCAGAGGATCGTCGATGTGGTCGAGATAAAGTGCCTTCTCAAGTGCCAGGCGGAGATCGGCGTTAACGCCGTCGCCGTAGCCGAGAGGAAGTACCATCTCATCGCCGAGGTTGATGGTGCCCGTATCTCCGCTCGACACCTTATCCGAGGTAGCAAAGTCGCTCTTAACAAGGTTGCCGTCGAGGTCGTAGATAAAGGTACGGTAGGTCAGCATATCGTAAAGGGCAAAGGGACCTGCCTTATTCGAGCCGTCCTTGACCGCCTCTCTCATCGCGTAGAGGAGATTGTTGATATGCGCCGTCACGTCGCTGTCCGTAACGTTCATCTTGTTCAAAACAAGATCGCTTGCAAGCGTGATGTCCTTAAAATCAAAGCCCTCCGTGAGGCTCACGTACTCTGCCGGATCCACATCTCTGTACGACACTGCGCAAGAGGTGAAGAGCATCAGTGCCGCGAGCAGAAGTGCTGCAACGGAGATCAGTCTTTTCGTCTTTTTCATAGCGTGTTTCCTTTTCGGTTTGGTTTATTTTTATCACTTTGCTATTATAGCATATTCCAAAAGCAAAATCAAGTATTTGTAATAAACTTGAAGATTTTTTCAACAGAAAATCACACGTTCCACACGGAAGGGGAAAATCAGTCGTATCTTTGCTCGGGATCGTAGGGCTCGCCCTCCATCATATGCAAATATCCGTTCGCAATATCGGAAAGGGCGGTGCCGTAGATATAGAAGCTCGTGCCCGCCTCGGTGGTCGAGGCGCCGTTCTTCACGCGCACGAGAACACGGTTGGCGGAGATGGGGTAAAACTCCCAGAAGTTGCGCGTGCCGTCGGTCAGCCACTGCTCTATACGCAAAACGCACTTGTCGGGATCGGCGAGAAGCGCCGCCAGCGCCTCATCCGAAAGCCCGTGCTCACCCTGGTAATGGGTGTAGACGAGCTTGGTATAGAAAGCGTAATAGTTGTCGGGGTTGAGGGTGAGGGTGTCGCCCCCCGCAACGGGCGTTGCCTTGATCTTCGTGACTTCCTTGTTCAGTTGTCCCGAGGAGGTTTCCGCGTCCTCGACCGTCACGTCAAAGCGGTAGCCGTCCGAGAGCCACTTGCCGTCGCCGTAGTTCCAATAGAGGTAGAAGCTCTCGATGTCAGTCAGCTGCGCCGAGAAAACGTAGTCGTCTAACATCTCAAGCGGGGGCGTGTCGATGAATTCGAGCGCCGACGCGTCCACCTCGACGACGAGATCGTAAAGCAAGGAAGCGACGTATCGCTTGCCGTCCTTTTCGTCGCTGACGTAGATGCGTCCCTCAAAGAAGTTGTCGTCGTTGCGGAAGAACTCGCGCTCCGCCAAAGCATCCGCCGTTTCGTCGGTAGTGGCGCTGGAGCCCGCCGCCGTGACCTTGCCGTAGGGATAGCGGAACCAGATCTGGTGACGGAAAAGTCCGTACTCGGTGATGGTGTCGTCGTCAAGACCGAGCTTCACCACCTTGCCCGTCAGCTTCATCGTGTTTTCGAGCATCTCAAACACGGCGTTGGTGTCGGGAATATAGGAACGGATGTCCGCAGGGGCGCTATACGCGTACGAGGTCAGCTTTTGCGAAAGGTCGCGGTCAAGCGTGGGCAAGAACTTGAGCGTAAAGCGAAGATCGCTCTCGGTGACGTAGTCGATGCTCTTGACAAAGATGCTGACCGTCTTGCCGCGCAAGGATTCCTCGATCTTTTCGTCGGTAGGATAGGTGAACGTAAACTTCTCGTTACATTCGCCGAGCTTTTTGTTCTTGAAAAATTCTGCCGCGGCATCGCGGTAGACCTCTGTTGCCTTGTCGTCGCCCTCATATTTTGCAAGCGGAAGGTCGCCCGAAAGCAGGGTGCCGTCCTCGTCAACGAGGGTGTAGCCGACCGAATAGTAATCGCCGTCGCCCACCGCTTTTCCGCCGATGTCCTTAATGCGTACAAAGTCGGTCAGCGTGAAGCTCTGCGGATACGCATAGGCGTACTGATTCTGCGAGGGATAGAAGATGGTGGGATCAATGAGGCTTTCGGGGCCCTTTTCCTGCAAAAGATCGCCAACGAAGGCGCTCTTGGTGGAATAAACGGTTTCCTTACCCGCAAGAAGCACGTAGTAGCCGTCGCCCGTAACGTCCTTGATGCCGTAATATACGCGATAGCTCTTGCCGTCCTCGGTCTTTAATTCGTAATACGGGCTATCCTCGGAAAAGCCGAGCTCGCGCTTTTTGTCCTTGTACGCCGCAAGCAGGGCGTCGTAGTTCTCTACCCCCGCTTCGGGCGCGCTGACGACGGGCGAATACACGTAGTTTTTGCCCGTGCCGACGATAAAGGACGAGAACTGCGTCGCGTTTAGGCTGAGCCCCTCGTGCGTGTAGCCCTCTTCCGTCCCGTCGGGGGTGATGATGAAGAAGTGCTTAAAGCGCTGGGGGTCGCCCTTGTTGTCCGTTACGGTATAATACGCACCCTTGACGGTGTACTCCGCGCCCGAGGCGGTGTGACAAAGCACCGACGACACGTCAGCGCGGTCAACCCCGGGAAAGAGCGTTTGTGTCGCTCCGTCCGCATCGGTCGAGGGGCGTGCGAGCAGATAGATGCCGATGCCGACAAGAAGAAGCGCGGCGACAAGCAGTAAAACGAGCGCCGTTTTCATTCGTTTCGTCTGTCCGCGCCAGAAGCGGCGGATAGGCTTAAAGATCTTGATACTCATATTTTTCTCTCTGCTTTAGCGATTTTTTCGTTTTCTCAACACCGCAACCCCCAAGAACGGAATGACGGCGACGGGAACGAGGAACACGGCGACGACGACCGCCACAACGCGCGCGGGCGTCAAGAGGGCGAAGTCTGCGCTGTTGTTTTGGTCATACCACACGGTGTTTACACCCGATTTCGAGGTGGTGGCAAGCTGGGTATCCTCATACCATTTACCGCCGTACACGGGGGAGTTGAGGTCGGACGAGCCGATGTCGCTCGACGCATACACGTCGGTACGGGAAATCACGCGAAGCACGGACGCCATCACGTCCCCGTTTCCAAAGGCACCGTCCGAAAGGTAGTCATTCGAGATCATCGCGGTGGAGCCTGCGGCAAAGACGTAGGACAAATATTCGTTTTCGTCCGGCTTCACCGCCGTTTCAATGCCGATCATCGCAAGCACGTGGCGCTCCCCTTCCCCGATGGGCAGGGTGTAGCCGTCCTTATCGACCGCCTTGGCGGCGTCGCTCGCGTAAAAGACAGGGCAAACGGCGCGCGAAACGTTTTGCGAAACGTGGACCGTTTGGTCCTTGCCAAGACTGTTCTTTAATGCCATCGCGCCCGCGAAGACCGTCTTAGGCGGCGTTGCCAAAGCGGCAATGTCCTTGATGAGCGCGTAGCCGGGCTCGTCGTACTTGGCATCGGGGTATGCGGCAACCAAGCGGTCGCCGTTCTTTTCGCCCGTCACGCTGTCCGCAAGCGAATCCTCGGGAGAGGTCACGTGGGTGGGCGTAAAGGCGATGCCCCACTCGGCAAGGTAATCTTCAAAATTGGGAAGCGGCGCATCGAGCGCGTCGCGGAAGACCATCACGGAGTTTCTCTCATAGAGATACTTGTCGAGCTTTTTGAGCGCCGACACGGTGTGATAGTCGTAAATATCCCCCGCGGAATAATCTTCCTCGGTGCCGCAGAAGATGAGAAGCACACAGTCCTCGGGAATGGCGTCCACCTCGTCAAGCGCCACCTTTCCTACGCGAAGCCCTGTGTCCTTAAGCAAGGAAGCAAAGGCACTGAGCGAGGGGTCACTGCCCGCGTCGCCCTCGACGTAGTAGCGCTCACCGTGACCGACGGCAAAATACGCGTACGGTCCGTCGGCGTAGGTCGTGACCGAGAGAATGGCGGTCGCCATACGGTATTCGCCGTTATAGGACGCATACTTTTCTCCCGTGTCGTTTAAGGTAAAGAACGCATCGGCGGAGAGGATCTTGTATCTTCCCCTGCTATGCACGACAACGTCGGTGGCGCGGAGCGCGCTTCCCTGCGCCGTCTTAAAGGCGTCCGCGGCGGTGGGATCGCGCGAAAGGTCCACTGTGCGCACCGAAATATGCGCGTTCCGCTTTTCGAGCTTTTTGCTCATAATATAGGTGTAGCGCAAAAGAGAGTGGTCGAGGAGCTTGTCCTCATCCGAGAGGAAAAGAATTTCCACGTCGGTGTCAAGCGCCCCGATCTCCCGCTTCATCGCATCCGAGAGGGTGTACATTCCCTCGGGCGAGATGTCGGGATAGACGCTCGCGCGCCGAAGCGCGTAGGGGAGAAGCAGGTTGAGCGCCACAAGAAGCACGGCAAGAGATAAAACGATAAGAAGGGTTACGGTGTTTCTCTTTTGCCCCTTGGGCAAGCATAGCTTTTTCAAAAAAAGTCCCTTCCTTTCGTTCATCTGTGCGTGCGGCGGCGCAAAACAAAGACACCCGTGAGGGCGACCGCAAGGGGAATGGCGACGCCAAAGACGGCAAGATAGACGTTTGCCGTGCCGCGCGTCATATCCTCAAGAGGATAGGTGTTGATCTGAAGCACGCCGCACCCCATAGGGACGGACGAGCCCGTCATCTCCTTTAAGAGGGAGAAGATAAATTCCTTGTTGCCGTATCCGTCCGTTTCCATCGTGTCCACCTCGGCAAACGCCTCGGCAGAAAGAAGCGCGACGGCGCCGTTTTTCCCCTTGGGGCGGCAAAAGGCGGCAACGGTATAGCCCTCGTCGGGCGCAGTCGACACGCTCTCCCCGTTCACCTCGTGGTATGCGGTGTCGTGCGTCTTCAAAAGCGCAACGGCGTCACCCGAGAGGGTGAGGGGAGCAGCCCCCGCCGCAACGAGGCGGGCGTCGTTGTACGCCTGCGCGTATTCGCGAACGCTCTTTGCGCCGTCGCCCGTGTCGTAGCGAAGCAGGATCGCCTTGCCCGAGGGGTCGACCGCGTGCGAGGCGTCGGTGATCATTCCCACCTCAGGCGTGATGCCGTACGCGCCGTACAGCGCGTCAAGACGGGTAAGCGCACCTGCGCTCGCGTTTTTGAGGTAAAGAACGGTGCCGCCGTCGGCAACGAAGGCGCGAAGGCGCGAGATCTCGCACGCGATGGTCTTGTCCTCGTATTCCTCAAAATCGTATTTGGGGGCGGCGATGACAACGACCCTCGTTTCCTTGGGAATATCGCCCGAGGAGATGTCCTCGGTCAAAACGTCGTAGCCCGCCGAATAAAAGGCGTTCAGGAGCGACACCGTGGGCGCTTCCCCGTGTCCCATCGTGAAAAGCACGGCGGGGCGGTCGCCCTCTCGCAGGACGGCTCCCGTCAAGGACGCAACGATCTCTTCGCCGTTATAGATCATATCGTCGTTCGTCGTGTCCTCGGTGTCGTAGTAGTAAAAGGTGGAAAGCGAGCGCACCTCACTCTTCCCCGTATCGGGAGAATAGAGAATGACGGATTGGTTCGTGAGCTCGGTTTCGTGCTCCTTGGCAAATCGGTCAAGCGTCGCAAAATCGTAATAGGTGTCGAGATGCTTTACCGAGAAAAACTCGTATCGCTCGTCAAACTGGTTCACCGTGTCGAGAATACGCCCAAAGGTGTGGTTCTCGGTGAGCGACGCCTCGCTCATACAGAAATAAAACTCCACGCGCTTGCCGTCGGGGTTGATCTCGTCAAAGAAATCGTCCGTCACGCCCGAGAGGGTGTGATACATCGGGTCGATGGCGAGAAAATACCAGCCGTACGAGGTGGCGAGGTAAGTGATGAGCAGGTTGAGGATCAAAAACAGAAGAACGGCCGCCAAAACAAGCAGTCGGCTCTCCTTTTCCTTTCCCGCACCCCGCTTTGATAGCTTCATCATCGTCCCGTTTACCTCCAGCGGCGGCGGTCCACCGCACGCACGGTCAAGGCAAGGAAGAGGGCGGTGATGGAGAGATAGTACACGAGCGCGGCAATGTCAAAGATGCCGTGCGCGAAGTTTTGGAAGCGGTAGAACACCGAGAGAGAGGAAAGCACGAAGCGGATCCACTCCACGGGAATATAGTCGGTAAGGGTGGAAAGCAGCATAAAGCCGAGCAAAATACCGATGGTAAGAATGGCGGCGGAAAGCTGGCTCTCGGTCACTGCGGAAACGAACACGCCCACCGCGATAAACGCCATACCGATAAGGAGAATGGCAAGCAGATTGCCGAAAAGAAGCCCGATCTGCACGTTTCCGAAGAAGGAAAGGAAGATGAAATACAGTCCCGAAAAAACGGTCGCACCCGCAAACATCGTATACGCCGCAAGGAACTTTGCGCCCACCACCGAAAAGACCGAAACGGGCGCCGTTAAGAGCAGCTGTTCGGTGCGCGCGCGCTTTTCCTCGGTAAAGAGCTTCATCGTCAAAAGGGGCAGAAGAATGACGAAGCACAAAAGCATCGTCGAAAAATACTCGGTGAGGTCACTCGTCATCTGATAGAGCGTCGAAAAGCAGAAAACGAAGCCCGAAACAAGAAGAAAGACACCGAGGAATACATAACCGAGCGGTGTGATGAAATACGCCTTCATCTCGCGTTTATAAATGGCAAGCACTTTCGTTACCTCTTCTTTCTCGTTTCTTTTTTGGCGGATGCAACGTCGCCCGCATCCATCAAGCGCACGAATACATCCTCAAGGTCAAGTCCGCGGCGCTCAAGCCCCGTTAGCACCCAATCGCGCTCCACGCACAGACGGAACACGGCGCGGCGAATGTCCGTCCCGCTTTCCGTTTCTAAGGTAAAGGGATAGCTGTCGCCGTCGCGACCGCCCGACTGCTCCACACGCAAAACGCCGCGCAAGGCGCGAAGCGCGTCCTTGATCTCACTTGCCGCAGCCCCCGCGATGCTCACGCGGTAGTGGGTTTCGGTTTCAAGGCGGCGGGCAATATCCTCGGTGCGCTCGTTGGCAACGATCCTGCCTTCCTTGATGACGACGATGCGCTCACACACCGCCTGCACCTCGGAAAGAATATGGGTGGAAAGCACCACCGTGTGCTTTTTACCCAGGGTGCGCAGAAGATTGCGGACCTCAACGATCTGCTTCGGGTCAAGACCGACCGTCGGCTCGTCAAAAATGAGAATGGGCGGGTCGCCCACGAGCGCGGCGGCAATGCCCACGCGCTGACGGTAGCCCTTGGAGAGATGCCCGATGAGGCGGTCACGCACGTCGGCGATCTTGACGACGCCCATAATCTCGGAGAGATGCGCTTCTCTCGGGAAGATGCAGCCCTTCAGCTCGTAAACGAAATCAAGGTACTCCCGTACCGTCATATCAAAATAAAGGGGCGGTTGCTCGGGCAGGTAACCGATGC
>JAZSBJ010000084.1:0-6798 GCA_045602305.1 Eubacteriales bacterium
AGCGGCACGCCCGTGTCGCTTGACGCTTCGCAAAGGCGGCGCATCTCCTTTTGGTAGGCGAGGGCATCGCCGTCGTAACGGAACACATCAGGGTGGGCGACGTAGGTGTAAAATCCCGAGCGCATACCGCGAATGATCGCGTCAACGTAGGCGGGGAGCAGATCGTCCTTGCCGCCCGTGGCGATGTAGGTATACTCGCCCTTGGGGGTTTTGACGAAGTGCTGACCGAGAATGAGGTATTCCGCGCCGAAGCGGATCAGCTCGCGAGGGTCGGCGGGATCGTATTCCGCCTCAAAGCCGATGTGAAGCGTGAGTCTATCCTTATATTCCTCGCGAAGCGCCCGCACGGTGGAGATATAATCGTCCACCTTGTCGTAGTGGACGACGTAATTCCATTCGTGCCCGAAGGCGGGGTCGATCCACGGCGCGTGGTCAGAAAAGCCCATTTCCTTGATGCCTGCGGCGATCGCCGCCTCGATATATTCGCGCTCCGTTCCCGTCGCGTGACCGCATCGGTAGGTATGGGTGTGGAAGTTATAATCCATCGTTTTTGCAAACAAAGGTTTGCTTTTCACCTCTTTTTAGAAAGCCCGTCGCACGACGGGCTTTGTGTTTTAATAAAACTGCATTTTCTCGAGGGAGCGCGACGACCGCGAGCGACGCTGTATATCATACTGCAAGCGAACGATCGGAAGCGATCGCCGAAAAAATCAGTTTTTAAGGGAGTGTATCGGTGCGGGAATGCGTCCGCCGCGCGCAATGAACGCGTCTGCGGAATAGGGGCGCACGGGCATAATGGGCGCGTCGCCGAGCAGACCGCCGAAGGAAACGCTGTCGCCCACCGTCTTACCGATGGCGGGAATGATGCGGACCGCCGTCGTTTTGGTGTTGGCAACGCCGATGGAAAGCTCATCGGCAATGATGGCGGAGAGGGTCGACGCGGGGGTGTCGCCGGGCACGGCGATCATATCAAGACCGACCGAGCAAACGGCAGTCATCGCTTCTAGCTTTTCCAGCGTGAGTGCGCCCATCGCCGCCGCCTCGATCATTCCCTCGTCCTCGGATACGGGGATGAAGGCACCCGAAAGACCGCCGACGTGCGAGGACGCCATAACGCCGCCCTTCTTTACTGCATCGTTTAAGAGGGCGAGCGCCGCCGTCGTACCGTGACCGCCTACGCGCTCAAGTCCCATATTTTCAAGGATGCGCGCCACCGAGTCGCCAACGGCGGGGGTGGGGGCAAGCGAAAGGTCGACGATGCCAAAGGGCACGCCAAGGCGACGCGACGCCTCGGTCGCGACGAGCTGACCCATACGGGTGATCTTAAACGCCGTTTTCTTGATGGTATCCGCAAGCGAGGAGAAGTCGCAGTCGCCCGCCGCCTTGATGGCAGCCGCAACGACGCCGGGACCCGAAACACCCACGTTGATGACGCTCTCTCCCTCGCCCACACCGTGGAACGCACCCGCCATAAAGGGGTTATCCTCGGGGACGTTGGCGAAGACGACGAGCTTGGCACAGCCGATGGACGCTCTGTCTGCCGTTTTCTCGGCACAGGCACGGATAATTTCACCCATACGGGCGACCATATCCATATTGATGCCCGCCTTGGTAGAGGCGAGATTGACCGAGGCGCAGACCTTGCCCGTTTCGGCAAGCGCGTCGGGCAAGCTCTCAATGAGCGCGCGACATACGCGCGGCGTTCCCTTTTGCACGAGGGCACTGTATCCGCCGATAAGTTGATGCCGAGCGCGTCCGCCGCACGGTCCATCGTGCGAGCGATGTCGATGATGCGATCCTCGGGAATGCCGCCCGCCACGAGCGACACGGGCGTCACCGACACGCGCTTGTTAATGACGGGAATGCCGTATTCCTTTTCGATGGTTTCCGCGGTGGGGCAAAGGTGCTCTGCCGTCTTCGTGATCTTATCGTAGATCTTATCGCAAAGGCGGTCCGCGTCGTCCGTCACGCAGTCGTAAAGAGAGATGCCCATCGTAACGGTACGGATGTCGAGATTTTGATCTCGTATCATTCGTATGGTTTCGTGTATTTCTTCCGTGTTGTACATAGCTTTCCCTCTTAAATCTTATGCATTGCGGCGAAGATATCCTCGTGCATCGTGTGGATCTCAAGTGCGTTCTCTTCGCCCAGCACCTTGAGCGTATCCACAAAATCCGCGAAGGGTACGGTGAGGGCGGAGATCTCCACGACCATAACCATAGAGAAAAACTCCTTCATAACCGACTGCGAGATGTCGACGATATTCGCTCCCGCCTCAACACATTTTGCGCTGACCTTGTGAATGATGCCGAGCGCGTCCTTTCCGATGACACTGATAACCGCTTTCATAGCAATACGTCCTTTCAAAGCATTTTACGCCATCAGTATATCACATTCTTTTTTTAAAATCAAGGATTTTTCCCCAAAGAGCCTTGCTTTTTCTTGAGGAACGCGTATTTTTCCCCTATTTTACACAGACTTAACAAAAAATCGGTTTCCGACTTTACAAATTTTATTTTATACTGTATAATGGAAGTGAATGTGACGATTTTGATTTCTCTACGATAGAAAGGAGCCAATTATGAGCTTTTGGAATCCGGGATCTCCCTTCAGCATCTTTAACATCTTCACCCTGCTCGGTGGACTTGCCCTCTTCCTCTACGGAATGAAGATTATGTCCTCGGGACTTGAGAAGCTCGCGGGCGGCAAGCTCGAAACGCTTCTCAAAAAGATGACGTCGAATCCCCTCAAGAGCCTCGCACTCGGTGCGGGCATCACCATTGCCATTCAGTCCTCGTCCGCGATGACGGTAATGCTCGTCGGTCTTGTCAACTCGGGTATTATGCAGCTCTCGCAAACGGTGGGCGTCATTATGGGCTCCAACATCGGAACCACCCTCACCGCTTGGATCACCTCGCTCTCGGGCATTGACGGCGGCGGCTTTTTTATGACGCTTCTTAAGCCCTCGTCCTTCTCGCCCATCGTCGCCCTTATCGGCGTTCTTCTGATTATGGCGGCGAAATCGGACAAGAAGCGCAGCGTGGGCTCCATCTGCATCGGCTTTGCCGTTTTGATGTTCGGTATGGGCTTTATGTCGGACGCAATGAAGGCACTCCCCGGCATCCCCGGCTTCTCGGACGTGCTTACAGCCTTCAACAATCCTCTGCTCGGCGTGCTGGTGGGTGCCGTCTTTACGGGTGTCATCCAAAGCTCCGCCGCCTCGGTCGCCGTGCTTCAGGGTCTTGCGAGCACGGGGCAGGTTTCCTTTGCAATGGCGTTCCCCATCATTATGGGTCAAAACATCGGTACGACGATGACCGCCGCCATCTCCTCCATCGGCGTTAATAAGAACGCAAAGCGCGTTGCCGTGGTGCACGCCGCCTTCAATATCATCGGTACGCTCCTTTTCCTGATCGTCTATGCGATCCTTTATATTGCATTGCCCGAAATTCCCCTCTTCTCCCGCGCCATTGACGAGTTTGGCATCGCCATCTCGCACACCGTATTTAACGTGGCGACCACGCTGATCCTTCTCCCCTGCTCGAAGCTCCTCGTGCTTCTTGCCGAGCGCCTCGTAAAGGACAAGAAGGGCGGCAAGGCGGTCGAGGAAGAGGTCTGCTTCCTCGACAAGCGTCTGTTCGCTACCCCCTCGATCGCCGTTTCCGAGTGCAACGCACGCACCGCCGAGATGGCAAAGATCGCAGAGGAAGCCATCACCCACGCCCGCGCCTACCTCAAGCACCCCACGCCCGCGGAGCGCGAGCTGGTTCTCGCGTACGAGGATAAGCTCGATAAATACGAGGACGCCCTCTCGCGTTACCTCGTCGCCCTCTCCGCACGCGCCCTTTCCGACCGCGACTCGCGCGAAACGGCAAAGCTGCTCCACTCAGTGGGCAACCTTGAGCGCATCGGCGACCACGCCGTCAACATTCTAAAGGTCGCGGACGAGATCGCAGACAAGAAGCTCGCCTTCTCCCCCGCCGCGGAGCGCGAGCTTGCCGTGCTTGACCGCGCAACGCGCGACATTCTCTCCTTGACCGTAGACGCCTTCTGCCGCGACGACGAGATTGCCTCGGCAAAGGTTGAGCCGTTAGAGCAGGTCATCGACCAGCTCATCGCCGAAATTCGTTCCCGCCACATCGCACGCCTGCAAAAGGGCAACTGTACGGTGGAAATGGGCTTCGTGCTTGCCGACCTTCTCACCAACTACGAGCGCGTGTCCGACCACTGCTCCAACCTTGCCGTTGCCGTTATCGAGGCACAGAGCGTGAGCGATCCCGGCGCCCACGCATACCTGCAAGAGGTCAAGAGCAGCTACGACTTCAACGAGGTCTACGAGCAATACCTCACGCACTACGCGCTGTAAAGGAGAGCTTATGATCTATTTACTTGAAGACGACGCGGGGATCCGCAAGCTGATCGTCTACACGCTTGCAAGCGGCGGAATGGAAGCCGAGGGCTTCGCACTTCCCTCACAATTCTACGCCGCCTTGGAGCGCGAGCTTCCCGAGCTTATTCTTCTCGATATTATGCTTCCCGAAGAGGACGGGCTCTCGGTGCTCGCCCGCCTTCGCAGCAACCCCCTCACCGCGTCCATCCCCGTGATGATCCTGACCGCCAAAAGCTCCGAGTTTGACAAGGTCATCGGACTTGATTCGGGGGCAGACGACTATATGACCAAGCCCTTCGGTATGATGGAGCTTCTCTCGCGCGTCAAGGCGCTCTTACGCCGCACCCGTCCCCACACGGAACGAGAGGACGTGTACCGCATCGGCTCCCTCTCCCTCTCCCCCTCGCACCACACGGTTGAGGTGGACGGGGTGCCCGTTTCGCTCTCCTTGAAGGAGTTTAAGCTCCTCTCTCTGCTTCTCGAAAAGAACGGCGCCGTCGCCACGCGCGACGAGATCTTGACCTCGATCTGGGGCTACGCCTTTGACGGCGAGAGCCGCACCGTCGACGTGCATATCCGTAACCTGCGCCAAAAGCTCGGTGCGGGCGGCGAATGCATTGAAACGGTCAAGGGCATCGGATACAAGATCGACCGCAAATAACGGAAGCAGCGCAAAATCAAGGCTTGTTTTTCGGCAGAAAAACCGCCCTGCGATTCCCCTTTTCGGGGTGCAGGGCGGTTTTTGTTATTTTGCACAAAAAACACAACATTTAGTGGTGCAAAACGGAAAAAACACAAAATATAGTTTTTCCTATTGACAAGACACTACTACTTGTGGTATAATCATATCGCTGACAAACCGCGGCTGTCGCCGCGCGCGGAATTAAAAAGTTTACGGCTGTCGAGGTGTTGCGTTTCGACGGCTGTTTTTCCGCAAAGAGAAAAAAAGGGGGGCGTTATGTTACTTAGAGGGCTTCAAAAAACGACGCTTCTCGACTTTCCGGGACACGTTGCCTCTACCGTTTTTACGGGGGGCTGCAACTTCCGCTGTCCCTTTTGCCACAATGCGTCCTTGATTGACAATCTTGCGGGGGACGAGCGTCTTTCCGAGGAAAACTTCTTCGCTTTCCTTGAAAAAAGGCAGGGGCTGAACGACGGCGTTTGCATCACGGGCGGCGAGCCGCTGCTTCAAAAGGATATTCTCCCTTTTATTAAAAGGATCAAGGATATGGGCTTTCTTGTGAAGCTCGACACCAACGGCTCTTATCCCGACGCACTCGAAGCACTCCTTGACGCGGGGCTTCTCGACTACGTGGCAATGGACGTCAAAAACGCGCCCTCCGCCTATCTCGAAACGGCGGGCACGGACAAGGACGTTCTTCCCGCGGTAGAGAAAAGCATTCGCCTGCTCAAAGAGGGGCGCGTGCCGTACGAGTTCCGCACCACGGTCGTCAAGGGGCTTCATAACGACGCGCGTATGCAAGAGATCGGCGCGTGGCTTGGCGACGTTCCGCACTACTTCATTCAAAACTTCTCCGACCGAGGAGAGGTGCTCACAGAGGGGCTCGAGGGATTTATTCCAAGCGAGCTTGAGGGACTGCTTGCCGCAGTTTTGCCTTATATCCCCTCTGCAAAAATTCGTGGATTATAAAAAGACAACACATAGAAAGAGGGACAAGTTATGTATCAGGTACTCAAAAGAAATGGCAAGGTCATCGATTTCGAGCTGGACAAGATCTCCTCTGCCATTAAAATGGCATTTGAGGCACAGGAAAAGCAGTATCATCCCAATGTTATCGATTTTCTTGCTCTGAAGGTCACCGCAGAGTTCGAGCCCAAGATCAAAGAGGGGCTGATCGCGGTCGAGGACATTCAGGACTGCGTTGAGTCTGTACTCGTGCAGGCAGGCTATGCGGACGTCGCTAAGGCGTACATCCTTTACCGCCGTCAAAGAGAAAAGCTCCGCAATATGGAAAGCACCGTCCTTAACTACAAGGACATCGTGGACAGCTACCTGCGCGTTACCGACTGGCGCGTAAAGGAGAACTCCACCGTGACCTACTCGGTCGGCGGTTTGATCCTTTCGAACTCGGGCGCGATCACGGCAAACTATTGGCTTTCCGAGGTGTATGACGACGAGATCGCCAACGCACACCGCAACGCCGACATTCACATTCACGACCTTTCGATGCTGACGGGCTATTGTGCAGGCTGGTCGCTCAAGCAGCTCATCAAGGAAGGACTTGGCGGCGTACCCGGCAAGATCACCTCTGCTCCCGCATCCCACCTCGCTACCCTCTGCAACCAGATGGTCAACTTCCTCGGCATTATGCAGAACGAGTGGGCAGGCGCACAGGCCTTCTCCTCCTTCGATACCTACCTCGCCCCCTTCGTCAAGGCGGACGATC
>JAZSBJ010000085.1:0-7123 GCA_045602305.1 Eubacteriales bacterium
GACCCACGGGACCCATTTATGGGTAGTAAGTAACAATTGCAGGGCTGGCAGGCCAATCGAAAGCGCACTTGTGCGCCGCCAGTATCCTTAGGGCTATGCCCGAAAATGAAATACCCCCCGTTATACGGGGGGATTTTTATTACTTATACTTGCGCTTTCTGGCAGCTTCCGACTTCTTCTTGCGCTTTACGCTGGGCTTCTCATAGCACTCTCTCTTACGGAGCTCAGTGAGAACGCCGGACTTAGCGCACTGACGCTTAAAGCGGCGGAGTGCATTATCCAGAGATTCGTTTTCTTTTACTCTGATTTCAGCCATCTTATTTTCCCTCCCCTCGGGTTGACGAAGAGATATACTCTATCTCAATATAACAAAAGCATTATACACGATTTTTTTGCTTTTGTCAATATCTTTTTCGGTTTTTTCCAAAAAGATTTATTTTAACGATTCCTCTGCTGCCGTCAAGGTGTTATACAGAAGCATTGTGACGGTCATAGGACCGACACCGCCGGGAACGGGGGTGATGGCGTACGCCTTTTTCTCTACCTCGTCAAAGGCAACGTCGCCGCAGAGCTTACCGTCGGGAAGACGGTTGATGCCAACATCGATCACCGTAGCACCTTCCTTGACCATATCGGCAGTAACGAAGTTTGCTTTTCCTACTGCGGCAACCAAAATATCAGCCTGCCTTGTAATATCTGCGAGATTTTTGGTTCTCGAGTGGCATACCGTCACAGTACCGTTCTTTTCAAGCAAGAGCATCGCCTGAGGTTTACCGACAATATTGCTTCTTCCGATTACAACACAGTGCTTCCCTTCCACGGCGATACCGTAGCGATCGAGCAGTGCCATAACGCCCGCGGGCGTGCAAGGGAGAAAGCGGTAATTTCCAATCATAATGTGACCGACGTTTTGCGCGTGGAACGCGTCAACGTCCTTGCTTGGAGAAATGGCGGCAATGACCTTCTCCTCACAAATGTGCTTGGGCAAAGGAAGCTGCACCAAAATGCCGTGCACGCTAGAATCTCCGTTCAAACGGGCAACCAAGGCGAGCAGCTCCTCTTCGGTGGTTTCTGCGGGAAGACGGTAGGTCTTGGACGCGATTCCCACGGCAGCAGAAGCGTTTTCCTTATTACGCACGTATACGGCAGATGCGGGATCGTCCCCAACGATAATCACCGAAAGACCGGGACGAAAACCGTTTTTTAAAGCAAAGGCGTCAATTTTTTCCTTTAGCTCCGCCTTCATTGCAAGCGAGGTTGCTTTGCCGTCAATCAAAATTGCCATAATAATTACTTCCCTTTCAATTCGTCGCCAATCGGCTTAAAAAGCATATCCGTTTTGGTAAAGTGATGGTAAATAAGCAATCCCGCACCCACAACGAAAAATAGAATGCCTAAGACCTGAGAGATGCGGAAAGGACCTACATAAAGACTGTCCGTACGTAAGCCCTCGATAAAGGCTCTTCCCAACCCGTACCAAGCAAATACCATCAAAAAGATCTGACCGTCATATTTTTTATGCGTTTTATCCGCACGAAATCCATAGAACCAGTTAATCAAGATAAAACCGAGGAGATTCCAAAGAGATTCATAAAGGAAGGTTGGGTGAACGAAGATCCACTCTCCGCCCTTATAAAGCCCCATACGCCAAGGAAGATCCGTAGGTCCTCCATACGCCTCGGCATTAAAGAAGTTGCCCCATCTGCCGAGAATTTGTCCAATCAAAACGGCAGGGGTGATCATATCGGCAAGCAAGAAGAAATTGATCTTCTTGACGCGCGCCATAATGATAACGGCAAGCGCACCGCCGATAATTCCCCCATAGATCGCAAGACCGCCGGAACGGATATCTAATACGTCCCCGAAGCTATGAAAGCGATCCAAAGAGGTTAAAACGTAATATAGCCGCGCGCCGACAACACCCATAGGAACGACAAGGAGCGCCATATCCAAAATGGTGTCTGCGGGAATTCCCTTATGCTTTGCGCGCCAAATAACGTAAAGTGCCGCCAAGACAATTCCAAACGTAATGATAAGCCCGTAATAAGCCACGGAAAACTTACCGATGCGGAAGGCAACGGAATCTAAGGCAAACGGCTCTATCCCCAGTCCGGGGAAAGAGATTTGAGAAATATAAAGCATCAAGTCACTCCTTTTCGGAAGGATAAATTACCGAAAGTGAAAAATCCTTATCTTGGAAGAATGCAGAGGCGAAGCGCGTAAATTCCTCGTAAGATACGGAAGAGATGATCTCGCCTACGGAAAATGGCTCGTACCCTTGGATAAAGCCTTCGGTCAACGCAAATGCGATGGATTCGGTGCTGTCAAAGGTGCGAACAAAGTTTGCGTACATCACACGCTTAATGCGTAAAAAGGTTTCGTAGGATGGCATATTCTCGTTGATATTTTGGAGCAGATGCTTTGTCCGCTCAAAAAGCTCCTGCGGCTTTTCACTTTCGCCGTTGATCATAAGATAGGCACAGCTGTCAAGCACATCAAAGGAATAGCCAACATCCTTGACAATGAGTCCCTCGTCGTATAAGGCGTTATAAAAATCCGCGGAACGCGAGAAATAGCACTTCCCGAGCATCTCGGCGAGAATCGAGTGGCGAACCTTGTCTTCCGCGCGCTCAAAATGCACAAGGTCCTTGACACCAAACGCAAAGAGAGGCTTCGCGACCGACATATGAAGCTCGGTGTAGGCGCTTGCAATGCTCGCGTCCTCTTCGGGGACCTCGCACTCGATCTTGCGGGCATCGGCACACGCGGGAAGCACGCGGTCAACGATCTCCATTACTGCCTCGGCACTTGTATTACCGCACACCGTCAAAACCATATTGGAAGGACGGTAGAAGGTGTTATAGCAACGGTAGAGGATCTCGGGGGTGATTTGCGAGATGGTCTTCACCGTTCCCGCAATATCCACGCGCACGTTGTGGTTCTTATACAGTCCGCTTAATAGCGAATAGTAGAGTCTGTTATTGGGATCATCCTCGCACATACCGATCTCTTGCGCGATAATTCCCTGCTCCTTTTTCACGTTTTCCGGCGTAAAATGCGGATGGGTAACAAAATCAAGAAGCACGCCGAGCGCATCTTCAAGGTGATCCGTGGTAGAAAAAAGATAAGAGGTCAGCTCGTGTGAGGTAAAGGCATTGGCAGAAGCGCCGAGGGGTGCGAATTTGGCAAATGCGTCGCTTCCGTCCTCTTCCTCAAACAGCTTATGCTCTAGAAAATGAGCAACGCCGTCGGGTACGGAGATAAACTCTTCCCCCGCAAGGCGAAACCGTCTTTGCAAGGAGCCGTAGCGCGTAGAAAACATCACGTAGGACGTGCTAAGGCTTTTGGGATACACGATAACGGTAAGCCCCGAGGAATGCACCGCCTTAAAATAGGATTCACCGAGGGCGGCGTTTTCAAAGCGTTCAAAGGACGTCGTCATTCTCTGCTCCCTCCCCGTTCTTGATTCCTTCGAGGAAAAACACCGTATCAAGCGTGATGCCCTGTGCGGCACGCATCACGTCTGCCGTTGTCAACGCGTCGATGGCTTCGTTCATTTCCTCGGGCGTCCGTCCGTCCCCCTGCAGAGTACGCGTAAGATACCATTGCTCAAGCGTAAACGGGCTATCGGCGACCGATCGGGTCAGATCGCGAAACGCTTGCTTTGCGGCAAGCATCTCGTCCTCGGTAATGCTTCCCTCTTGAACCTTCTTTAATTGAAGCAAAATTTCTTTTTCTGCGGCATCCGCCTTTTCGTTTTCAACGCCCGAATGCACGAAAAGAACACCCTTTTGGTTATCGTTGCGCGACGCGCAATAGTAGCAAAGGCTGAGCTTTTCTCTCACGTTCAAAAACAGCTTGGAAACGGGGGACGTGCCGTAGATCATATTAAACAGCAAAAGTGCATCCTTGTCGCGCAGCGTAGCATTTTGGTCGATGCCCGTGCGGAATCCAAGGGCGAGCTTGCCCTGCACGGCACGGACGGACTCCTTTACACGCTTGACATCGCTCTCCGCCTTCGTGTAAAAGACGGTCTTGCGGGCGCGAGGGGCGCGCTCACCAAAGCAAGCAACAAGACGCCGAGCGCGCTCTTCGGCAACCGTCAACGGTTCCCTGCCGATATAGAACAGCTCGACCGACGCCTCCTTTAGCATTTTAAGGTAAAGAGCGTAAAGAGATTGCGGCGTACAGGCATCAATGTCCTCTTCCGTGCCCTCAAGCGCAAGGCTATACGCTTCACCCGCGCACATAATCTCTCGACAGCGCTTTAAAACATAGGTCTTTTTGATGTTAATGCTTGCACGAAGCTGATCCTTAAGGGCGTCCTTTTCGCGCTCCACGGAAGCCAAGGAAAATACGCCGTTTTCAAGGTAGGGATCAAAAAGAACGTCGGAAAGAAGTTGGCTCGCGTCCAGCGCGACAGAAGCGCCGTCAAAAACAAAGCGCGAGGACAAAACGTCAATTCCAAGCGAGATCATTTGACCTTCGCCCTGCTTGGAAGCGGATATTTCCAGTGAGGAAGCGTAAAGCTCCTCCAAGCGCCGCGCAAGCGCACCTTGCGAGGGGTACGCGCGACAGCCCTTTTTAAAGAGCTTTGTTAAAAGGCTGTATCCCGCCACCGTTGCTTTTTCTAGGGGTAGGATAAAATGCACCGAAAAATAGTCGGTAGTAAACTTTTCGGTGGGCAAATAGCGAAAGGTGATCGCCTCGCCTAGGGATCGTATTGTGTTCATCGTGTTTTCCTTGTTCAAATAAAATTCCCTTCCGTTAGATCGGACGACGTCCCTCAATCGCGCGGTGGAGCGTTACCTCGTCCGCATACTCAAGGTCGCCGCCAACGGGCAGACCGTACGCAAGGCGCGACATCTTGACGCCAAACGGGCGCAGCATTTTTGCCAAATACGAGGCGGTGGCTTCGCCCTCAACCGTGGGGTTTGTGGCGATCAAAACCTCTTTTACCTCTTCATTGGCAAGGCGAGCTAAAAGCTCCTTGATATGAAGCTGCTCGGGTCCCATACCGTGCATCGGAGAAAGAACGCCCCCAAGCACGTGGTATGTACCGCGATATTCGCGAATTCTCTCAAACGCCATCACGTCCCTAGAGTTTTCCAAAACGCAGATCAAGCTTCTATCTCGCGTTTCGTCCAAGCAAACGGGACAAAGCCCCTCAAGAGAAATGTTACAGCAAACAGGACAGGTATGCAAGCTCTTTTTGGCATTCAAAACGGCACTTGCGAACGCTTCTGCGTCCTCTTCGCTAAAATTCAAAACGGCAAAAGCAAGACGCGCCGCCGTTTTGCTTCCAATGCCGGGAAGCTTGCGAAAGGCGTCGATCAGCTCTTGAAGCGGAAGCACGTACTCCGCCATATCAGAACATCCCGGGCAGTCCCATCTGCCCCGAAATTTTAGCCATTTCCTCTTCCGAGGTGCTATCCACCTTCTTAATTGCCTCATTGACTGCGGCAATCAAAACGTCGGAGAGGGTTTCCACATCGTCAGGATCGACAATGTCGGGATCGATATCGAGAGAAAGGATCTCTCTCTTTCCGTTGATACGTACGGTAACGGCACCGCCGCCCGCAGAGATATCGTATTCCTTTTCCTCAAGTGCGGCTTGCGTTGCCGCCATTTCCTCTTGCATTTTTTGTGCTTTCTTCAGCATTTCGGACATATTGCCCATACCACCCTGCTGGGGAATTCTGACCTTCATATGACATCCTCCGTCTTACTTAATCGTTTTCTCCGATGAGCGCTTCTAACTCATCGATAAAGCTCATATTTGTTTCTTCTGCCTTGGTTGCCGAGATCACGGTAAAGGGCTCACTCAAAACATTTCTGCCTTCAAATTCGGAAAGGAGCGTTTTAAGCATTAAGGAAATCTCATCTCCTTGAATAAAGCGTGCGGCAAAATCGCCGGACACCTTGATCAAAAAGCCCTTTTCTTTGCTACGGTATCCCATAGACTTTTGGAAAAATCCCATTACCGAGGGCTTGCGCTCCGATAGCGTATCCAAAAGGCGGGACCAATAGGGCAATGCGCGATATTCGTCCACCGTTTCCGTCTTTTCTTCCTTCTTTGCAGGCTCAACCTTAGGAAGGGACGGTGCTACGCTGCTCGGCGCTTGTGGAGCGCTCGATGCCTTTGCATCTGTGGGGATGCCAAGGCGAAGGCGGGAAAGCTCCTCTTCTAACTTTGCGATGCGATTTAACAGCGCCGTCATATCCGTAGAAAGGCGAGGCTCGCACAGACGGATGAGAGTCAATTCTGCCGTACTGCGCTTTGCAAGAGTTGCTTTTTGAATGGAAGGAAGCGCCCCCTCTAGGAGCTTTGTGTGGTAGACCATCGTTTCCATCGAAAAGTCTTTGGCAAGCGTGCGTAACGCCTCATATTCCGTTTCGGTAACGTCAAGATATGCACGCGCATCTCTGCAGGTTTTCACCACCATCATATCGCGATACGCATCGATCAGCTCTTGCCAAAAAACGGAAAGATCGCCCGAATGCATCATAATCCGATTGATAGAGTCAAATATTAGCTCATAATTTGCGGCAGATATGTTTTTTATCATATCAAAGATCGCACCGCGATTGCCGACGCCCAAAATAGAGGACGCGAGCTTTTCGTCGATCACGCCGCCACCGCCTGCACAAAGCTCAAAAAGGCTGATCGCGTCACGCATACCGCCTGCCGCCATACGGGCGATCAAAAAGGCGCCGTCGTCCGTTAACGAAATGCCCTCAGCCGCCGCAATGGTTTTTAGGCGCGCCGTCAAAACGTCAGTCGACAAACGGCGGAAATCATACCTTTGGCAACGCGAAACGATGGTGTTGGGGAGCTTTTGAAGCTCGGTCGTAGCCAAGATAAATATTACGTGCGCGGGCGGCTCCTCTAACGTCTTCAAAAGTGCATTGAACGCCGAAGAGGAAAGCATATGCACCTCGTCAATGATATACACACGGAATTTTAGCTCTGCAGGCGAAAAAACGACCTCATCGCGAATATCGCGCACGTCCCCGACGCCGTTGTTGCTGGCGGCGTCCATCTCGATGACGTCGGTAGCGATGCCCTCGTCGATGCTGCGGCAAGCGGCGCACTCATTGCAAGGATTTCCGTCCTTAGGAT
>JAZSBJ010000086.1:0-8605 GCA_045602305.1 Eubacteriales bacterium
CCTCCAAGATCTAAGCGGTCGCAAAGCATACAAATACGGTATTTTCTCAAAAAAAGCGCTCCCTTCTACGGTATGTAGAAGGGAGCGCGGGGGCGTATGGGCGAGTCCTCAAACGGAAAGTTCCATCTGTTCGCTTTCCTCTTGCATCGCAAGCTCGTTTTGCATCGCGATCAGCTGCACGTGATATGCGTCGATAACGGCACTCTCAAGCGCACCGCGGAACTCCGCGTTGATGGGATGCACGATGTCGCGATAGGTGCCGTCTGCATTTTTACGGCTGGGCATCACGATGAAATAGCGGTCACGCGCGTAAATGACCTTAATGTCGTGTACGGCGAGAGCGTCGTCAAAGGTCACGGACACGACTGCCTTCATAGGACCTTCCTCAAAGAATTTTCTGATTTTGATATCGGTGATCTGCATTTTAATTCTCCTTTGAATGATAGCGTCTTGTTTCTTTGTTTTTACAATGCTAGTATAACAACCCATTGTGACGGTTATGCGTTGGGAATTGGTTTTTTTTCTAAAAATCCCAAGAAATAACAAGCCGTCGTAGTTTTCTTGCACGAAAGGAAGAAGCGTATGGATGATATGGTTAGAATGCTCCTAAAGGAACTTGAAGAAAAAGGCGGGAGCGTCTATTTTTTGGGGATCGGCGGCAGCGGAATGTACGGGGTCGCACGCCTCTCCCACGCGATGGGCTTTTCCGTCACGGGAAGTGACGCGAAAGAAAACCAAAGCACCGCGCGCTTGCGCGCTCTCGGGATTCCGCTTTACGGGGAAGGCGAGCCCTTAAAAGAGGACACCGCCCTCGTCGTTTACAGTCTTGCCGTACCCCAAGACCACCCTCGCCTTGCCGAGGCAAGAGCGCGTGGCATCAAGGCGTACCACCGTGCCGAATTTTTCGGCTACATACAGCGTGCCTTTCCCATTCGCGCCGCCGTTGCGGGCTCGCACGGAAAAAGCAGCACCACCGCAATGTGCGCCGAGATCTTAACGCGGGCGGGATATGCTCCCACCGTCGTTTCGGGCGCGCCCCTCGGTATGCATAAGGATAGCTTTGAAGCGGGAAACGGCGATATCCTTTTGTACGAGGCGTGCGAGTACAAGGACGCCTTTCTCTCCTTTTGCCCCACGCACGCGCTCGTGCTTGGTGTATCGTGGGAGCATACCGATTATTTTGCGGATAAAGCGGCGGTCTTGCGTTCCTTTTCTCGCTTTTTAACGGGAGAGAGCGTTTCGTGTGCCATTGCTCCCTGTGGGGAGCTTCCTTCCGATATTACCTTTGGAAAGGGGGGGAATTACACGGCAGAAGAGCGCGTTGAGGGGAAAGAGGGGAGTGAGTTCTCACTCGTGCGCGACGGTGAAAAGCTCGGCAAGGTCACCCTCTCCGTAGCGGGTGGCTACCAAGTAGAAAACGCTTTGGCGGCAGCGGCGCTTTGCGCTTCTCTCGGTGTTCCCGATGCGGATATTGTGGCAGGGCTCTGCGCCTACCGCGGTATTCCGCGCCGTATGGAAAAGCGCGGCGTTTTGCGCGGCGTACCGCTTTACTTAGACTTCGCACACCATCCAAAGGAGCTGTTTTGCGCCATAAGAACGGCGTCGCGCTTTGGGCGTCCGCTGGCTGTCGTATTTGAGCCGCACACCTATTCCCGCACGCGCGAGTTCTTTGACGAATACGTCCGCGCCCTGCGGATGCCGCACATTGCGGGCGTTCTCCCCATCTACGCCGCAAGAGAAAAAAACGACGGCAAGGTATCTTCCGTTTTGCTCGCACGCGAGGCAGGGGTTGCCTTCCTTGCAGACTATATGCACGCCGCACGCTTTCTCACGCGTGCCGCAGGGAAGGGCTGTACCCCCTTGCTCATCGGTGCGGGGGGCGTGGAAGAGGTGCTTGCCTTTCTCCCCTTTCTTTATCCCGCAGGGGAGTAAATTCTCAAGGGGTTAGGCTATCTTCATACACCGCGTCAAGAGAAAAGGGCGTAACGCCAAAGCGCTCAAGCATTGTACAAAAGCTCTCCGCCGTGTCCCTGTCCCTTGAAAAACACGGAATCTCGCCCGCGGTGTGGCAAGCCCCCTCTGTATACTCCGCATAGATGGAGTAGTGCTTCGGGGGCTTGTCCCTTTCCGCAACGACGTAGCGCAAGGTGACGCCACCATCCGTCCTTCGCAATGCCAGAACGGGATGCTCGCCCCTTTCCTTCATTTTTTCTTCGGAGAATGTCATCTCTTTTTCGTCCATACGGTTCATCCTTTCGTTTGCCCAAGGGTTGCTTTGGGCGGTGCTTTCAGTATAACACAGTCCCCTTGGCGAAGTTTGTTGCAAAACGGCGGGCTTTTTTGGAGAAAAATGGGAATATATGGAAACTAAAAAAGAAAAACGCCGCCCTTTTGCAACAAAGCGCAAAAAAGCGGGAAAAAGCGTCAAAAAGGATCACGCCTCTTGTATTTTTATGCGAGGAATTTTGTCGAAAGCGCCTAGTTTGAGCATAAAAAATTTTTCTCTCTGTATTTTCGTTGCATACAAAAGAAAAAACTCCCCGCGCTTGCACGCAGGGAGCGTTTTTATTTCTTTAAAAATTCTCGCATCACGTCGCCAATGCCGTCCATAATGTAGGTCGGCTTTTTTTCGGACGCCTCGGCGTCTTTTACCGTCCCCTCGCCCGAGAGGACAAGCACGGTATCAATGCCCGCGTTCACGCCCGAGGCGATGTCGGTGTACACGCGGTCGCCGATCATCAATGCGTCTTCGGGCAAAAGCCCCGTTTTTTCAAGGGCGAGATAGAGCATTTCGGGATTTGGCTTGCCGATAAAGCGGGGCTCGCGTCCCGTTGCCGTCTTTAAAATGCCCGCGATCGAGCCGCAGTCGGGCACCGAGCCGTACCAGGTAGGACACACAAAGTCGGGGTTGGTCGCGATATAGTCAACGCCTCTGCCGAGTAAAATGCAAGCGTCCTCTAATTTTTGGAAGCAAAGCTCGGTATCAAAGCCCATCACAAGCACCGAAATATCGTCGGAAAGCTCCGTCGTCACACAAATGCCTGCGTCGGCGAGCTGCTCGCGAAAGGACGCCGTGCCGAAAACGTACATTTTCGTTCCCTCGGCGTAATGTGCCTTCAAATATACGATGGTGGCGTCCGTCGAGGTCAAAAAATCGTCCTCGGTGGCAAAAATGCCCATTGCGGCGAGCTTTTCCACGTACGCCTTTACGCTTTTGGAAGAGTTGTTGGTTAAAAACAGATACCGCGCCCCGCGCTCCTTTACCGAGGAAAGAAAGGGAATGGTGTCGTCAAAGACGGTCTTATCTAGGTAAATTGTCCCGTCCATATCAAGTAAAAATAACTTTTTCTCCGAGATCGGCTTTTGCATAAAAGAACCTCTTTTGCTTTGATAGACCTATTGTATCATACTTTTTCTCGCTTGGCAAGAGAAAAGGAAAAATAAAACCGTTTTGCCCTCGAAAATCGACAGAAAAGACGCAACACGGGCGATATAATAGTCCTAGACGGGAGGGAGCCACAATGAATCTACAGATCCTTTATGCGGACACTCTTTTTCTTTCCAATTTCGTTATGAATCTGCTCGCGCTTTCCTTAAGCGGCGCGGTGATGCACTTGAAATACAAAAGGGGACGGGTGCTTTTGGCGTCGGCACTCGGGGGAATATATGCCGTTTTGGCGGTCGTTCTCGCATTCCCCGGCTTCCTACATATCACGGTCGGTGTGCTTTTGTCGGCGCTTCTCGTATTGATCTCCTTAGGAAAAGCGGGACGCGGCGGCGCGCTATTTATCCGAACCTTTGCGCTGTTCTATTTTTCGTCGGTTTTGCTCGGTGGCGGGATCGAAGCCCTTTTCTCTCTCTTGGAAGAGAGCTTCGATGTGCATCAAAGTGGCATCGTCCGCCCCGCAGACGCCGTGCTTGCCATAGGCTTCTTCGCTTATTTTCTTTTGCGTTTTATCACGCATTTTCTTGGGGGCGGCGCCTTGCCGCATAGCGTCACGGTACGCATTTCCTATGCAGACCGTTCGGTCACGCTCCCACTTCTCGTAGACAGTGGGTGCAAGCTCACCGACCCCATCACGGGACGCGGGGGCATTTTGGTTTCCGCCTCTGCTTTGCGTAACGTTTTTCCCGCGGAAGTGCTTGCGTCGGCGGAAAAAGGCGGTGCATCTCTCCCTACGGCGCATCATATCGCGGGTCGGTGCCGCCTTTTCCCCGTCGTCGGGGTTGGGGGAGCGCGGCTTTTGCTCGCCTTTCGCGCGGACGGCGTTTCTCTCGTATCGGACGGGGGAAGCCTTGATACTTGGGTGGTTCTTCACACGGGCGACGGGGGGAGATTTGGCGGATGCCGCGGGCTTTTACCCGCCTCGCTTCTTTACGCGCGCGGCACGCGCGGAACAAAGTATGTAAAAAAAGGTGGTATTCAACGATGAGAAAAACGGGTGTTTTTGCGTTTTTTCGCCGTCTTTTCGGGAAAATATTTTTTAGGCGCGAGGTGTACTATATCGGCGGCACGGACACACTTCCGCGCCCCTTAACGCAAGAGGAAGAAAGGGAAGCGATCGCTCGCCTTGTGGCAGAAGATCCTGCGGCAAGGGATCTTCTCGTTGAGCATAACCTTCGCCTTGTCGCCTATATTGCCAAGCGCTTTGAAAGCACGGGGGCGGGAACGGAAGAGCTTATCTCTATCGGCACCCTCGGTTTAATGAAAGCCATCGCCACCTTCCGCCCCGATAAGGGCATCAAGCTCGCAACCTACGCCTCGCGCTGTATCGAAAACGAGATCTTAATGTTTTTGCGGAAGGCAAGCGCAAGAAGGGGAGAGGTTTCCATCGACGAGCCGCTTCACAGCGACGGTGATGGGGGAGAATTGCTCCTTTCCGATATCCTCGGAAGCGACGCGGACAGCGTTGGACGTGCGCTTGAGGAAGAGGAAGAGCGCACGATGGTGCGAAATATGGTTGCCGCCCTCACCAAAAGAGAACGGGAAATCATTGAGCTTCGCTTTGGCTTGAACGGGGGACGGGAGCTGACGCAAAAAGAGGTTGCGGACCGACTCCATATCTCGCAATCCTACATATCCCGTCTTGAAAAGCGCATTATGGCGGGGCTTAAGGAAAAACTCAAAGCGTGCCTTTAGTTTTTCCCCGTTGGGACTTGACAATTTTCGCGCGGGATAGTATAATATCATTGTAAGAATCAAAAAAGGATGGTACAAAACTATGGTAACGAAAAATTCGATCATCGGCGACGTTCTGGATCAGTATCCCGAAACCGCACAGTTTTTCTTTGAGATCGGTATGCACTGCTTGGGTTGCCCCTCTGCAAGAGGTGAGAGCATTGAGGCTGCTTGCCTCGTTCACGCAACCGACGCGGATGCCCTTATCAAGAAGATCAACGATTTCATCGCTTCGAAATAAGCGTGAAAGAGCCGGATAAGCGCCTACGCGCGGCGGCAGAGCTTGTCAGGCAGGGAGCAGTGTTTGCCGATATCGGCACCGACCACGCTCTTCTGCCTGTCTTTTTATGTAAAACGGGGCGCATTCGACGCGCCGTTGCCGCCGATATCAACGAGGGTCCACTCGCCGCTGCTCGCAAGCAGATCGAGGCGGAAGACCTCGCCGACACCGTTCGTCTTCACCTCGCAGACGGGCTTTCGGGCCTCGAAAACGAGGGGCTCACCGACATCGCGATTTGCGGTATGGGTGGGGAATTGATCGTTTCCATTTTGGAGAATGCCCCCTTTGTTAAGGATGAAAGCATTCGCTTGATCTTACAGCCGATGACGCACGCCGCCGATCTTAGACAGTATCTTGCCGCAGAGGGCTTTACCATCGTAGAGGAGCGCACCGCCTGCGCGGCGGGAAAATGCTATTTTTGCCTTGCCGCAGAATATACGGGAACGCCGTACGCCATCTCCCGCGTGGAAGCCGCCTTTGGTCCGCGCTCACTCCGCGTCCCCGACCAAGCGTTCCTTTCTCTTTTGGAAAAGGAGATCCGTGCCACGGAGAAAAAATGCCGCGGCTTGCAGAAAAAGGGAACGCCCGACCAAGATGAGGAAGCATATCTTACATCGCTTTACGATTTGAAAAAGGAGCTTGCAAAATGACCGTAAAGGAGCTTTATACCGCACTTTCGGAAAAAATCCCCGCATCCCTTTCGGACACTTGGGATCACGACGGGCTTTCCGTCTGCTCCGATCCTTCCAAAGAGGTAACGCGCGTTCTTTTCGCGCTGGATCTGACGGATGCGGTTGCACGCTATGCCGCAAAAACGCACGCCGACGTGATCGTCACGCACCATCCGCTTATTTTCAATCCGCTTGGCGCCCTGACCACCGACGAGCCCACTGCACGCCGCGCCCTTTATCTTGTGCGTAAGGGGATCAGCGCAATGTCTTTCCACACGCGCCTTGATCGCATTCAAGGCGGCGTCAACGATACCTTGGCGAAAAAGCTCCGTCTTGCGGAGATCTCCGCGCTTGGCGAGGGAGAAGCTTCTCTCGGGCGCGTTGGAACGCTCTCTGAGGAGATGTCGCTTTCCGCATTCGCGGCGTATGTAAAGATCGCCCTCGGCGTTCCCTTTGTCACCGCCCTTGACGCACGCCGTCCCGTGCGCCGCGTCGCTCTCGTTGGCGGGGAAGGAAAGGACTTTATTGCCGATGCTGTTGCCGCAGGGGCTGACACCTATCTTTCGGGTCGCCTTGGCTATCACGCAATGCAAGACGCCCCCATCAATCTCGTTGAGGCGGGACACTATTATACCGAGCGTGCTGCCACGGAAGCGCTTTTGCAGACCGTCAGCGAAATCGCTCCCGCGCTTTCGACTGAAATTTATACCCCCAATCCCCTTACTATCTATTGACTTTTCCCTGAAAAGAAGTTATAATAAACCGTATAAAATGAATTCCGCAACGGAAAGGACAAGCTATGCAGATTTATGAAGAACTCGTTGCGCGCGGTCTTATCGCGCAGGTAACGGATGAACAGGAAATAAGAGAAATGGTCAACGCAGGCAAGGCGGTCTTTTATATCGGATTTGACCCGACTGCCGACTCTCTGCACGTTGGTCACTTTATGGCGCTCTGCCTTATGAAGCGTCTTCAAATGGCAGGTAACCGTCCCGTCGTTCTTATCGGTGGCGGTACTGCGTACATCGGCGACCCCTCGGGCAGAACGGATATGCGTAGTATGATGACGCCCGAAACCATAAAGCACAACTGCGACTGCTTCAAAAAGCAGATGGAGCGCTTCATCGAGTTTGGTGAGGACAAAGCCATTATGGTCAACAACGCCGATTGGCTTCTTGACCTCAATTACGTTGAGCTTTTGCGTGAGGTGGGTGCTTGCTTCTCGGTCAACCGTATGCTTTCTGCCGAGTGCTATAAGCAGAGAATGGAGAGAGGACTCTCCTTCCTCGAGTTCAACTATATGATTATGCAGTCCTACGACTTCTATCATCTCTTCCAGCACTACGGCTGTAATATGCAGTTTGGCGGCGACGATCAGTGGTCGAATATGCTTGGCGGTACGGAGCTCATCCGCCGCAAGCTCGGCAAGGATGCGCACGCAATGACAATCACGCTGCTCCTCAACTCCGAGGGCAAGAAGATGGGTAAAACGGCAAGCGGTGCCGTATGGCTTGACCCGAACAAGACCTCTCCCTTCGATTTCTATCAGTATTGGCGCAACGTGGGCGATGCCGATGTGCTTAAGTGCATCCGTATGCTCACCTTCTTGCCGATCGAAGAGATCAACGCGATGGACTCTTGGGAGGGAAGCCGCCTGAATGAAGCCAAGGATATTCTCGCATATGAGCTTACCAAGCTCGTCCACGGTGAAGAGGAAGCAGATAAGGCACGCGCCTCGTCCCGCGCACTCTTTGGCGGCGGTGCCGCTGCCGACGTTCCTACGGTGGAGATCACCGAGGACGTGCTTCGTGACGGCGTTGCCGACATTCTTACGTTGCTCGTTTGTGCAGGACTTGTTCCCTCGCGCAGCGAAGCACGCCGTGCCGTAGAGCAGGGCGGTGTCACCGCAAACGACGAAAAGATCACCGACATCAAGAGAACCTTTGATGCCGATACGCTTCGCGCGGGCGTAATGCTTCGCCGCGGTAAGAAGAGCTACAAAAAGGTCGTTTTGGTGTAAACGCCGTTAGCAGCTTTTCAAATTCAGCAAATTAGGCGGTTTATTATAAACCGCAAAGAACTCGATTTTCTCCGAAAATCGAGTTCTTCTTTGCTGAATTTATGTTTGATTTTGGCTAGATGGATTTTGAGCAGAATTTTTCGTTTTCGAGCGTGAGGCGTACTTGTGTACGCCGAGCGAAGAAAACGGAAAAAGAA
This sequence comes from Eubacteriales bacterium, assembly GCA_045602305.1. GTDB lineage: Bacteria > Bacillota > Clostridia > Oscillospirales > CAG-272 > UBA1740. The sequence continues at coordinate 8,348 of JAZSBJ010000086.1, forward strand.
AACAAAAATATCATTCGGTGGAGAAAACCGGAGGTTTTCAACCTTAATTTCTATCGAATCTTTGATAAGGTCACGGTAGCGTAACTTCTTTATCCCCTTTTTGTTTTCGGTTATGCCAAAATTCGTCAGACAAAATAAAAAAAGCCCCACACGATTGTGCGAAGCCTTTGGAGCTGGTAATCGGACTCGAACCGATGACCTGTTGATTACGAATCAACTGCTCTACCAACTGAGCCATACCAGCAAGCCTAATAAGTC